>NZ_JAHGAP010000033.1:0-168187 GCF_030248655.1 Vibrio sp. D431a
ACTGTTATGTTATAACATTTCCTTGTTTAGGGCTCTACAATTTGTTGTTTAAAGAATTGATCTCACAACCAGTAGTCTCCTATTGAGAGAGAGTAAACGTTGATTTCTTCACAAGCGCTGTCTGACTTGACTCTACATGGGGTGGGACTGTGTCAATATGTCCGTGAACTAGAGCGAAATCGTAACGATTACTAGGTCTCATAGCCCTAGAAAATCAACGTTATTAAAACCTTTACCTGACCTTTTTAACGCTTGGGAGGAAGATATATGAGCATTGATGTAGTTGAGAACCCGCTTCGTGTCCAAACAACATCATCGTTGGCGATATCGACATCAGCGAACATACTTAGCGACATCTACAAACCAGAGCACAATATTGCCATATGGCAGCGAACGCTCTCGAAAGAGTTGACGAAGGACATTAATCTGATGCTGGCTCAGGAGCCTAGATTGGCACTGGTACAAAGTGTCACGCCAGATGATGCTGCACAATGGGTACGAAGCAAGTTAGAGGGCTATGCGTGTGCTGATGCGCTGAGTGAAGATGTTGCTTTAATCGTCGATATGTTCTGCTGTTTGTTTGAGGTTAAAGAAGCAGGTTTGAGACTAACTCGCCTAGACAGCCCGATGTGCCCGAAATTTCACTTTGATCGTGTGCCTTGCAGACTTGTCATAACTTATACCGGCCGAGCGACCGAATGGTTAACCAACGATACCATTGATCGCACTAAACTCGGTGCCGGTAGTCTTGGTCAACCTGATCACCTATCGGGCTTATACGACTCTGAAAGTGCCATACGACGAATGCAGCCTGGCGATGTTGCCCTGCTCAAAGGAAGTGGTTGGGAAGGCAATGAAGCCACTGGACTTATACATCGCTCTCCACATGTTGCAGATAATGAACGTCGCTTACTACTCACATTGGATTTCATCTAGAGATATGAGAAAGCTCAAAACGGTAGATGACGTCATGAAGCAGGTAGAGAAAATCTGCCTGCTGCGAGGTAAACAACTCACTACTAAACGGAAATTGATACTGACTTCGCTGCTATATGCGGAGAAGCCGCTTTCTGCCTACGAACTAGTTGACTACTGCAATCACAACTTTTCTCAAAACATTCAAGCGATGTCGGTTTATCGAATACTCGATTTCCTTGAAGCAGAGCACTTTGTCCATAAGCTCAATACATCTAGTAAATACGTCGTTTGTTCTCAAATCGCGTGCGATCAGGAGCATGGCGTTCCACAGTTTTTGATTTGCTCTCAGTGTGGAAAGGTTAGTGAAATAGCGGTTGAAGCCAATGTTATTTCTAGCGTATGTGCGAAAGCCATACAAGAAGGCTTCACCGTTCTTAGCCCACAATTTGAGATTTCCTGTGTTTGCGATGAATGCGCAAACCGCCCCCTATGAGGCAGACACACGATCTCCCCTTATAGCTTCACAAGGTGACCGAGTATTGGCCACCTTTTCAAATTATCTAAAAGAATGAATTATGTCAGCAACATTGATTAAAAACGCGCGGGTGGTCAACGAAGGAGCCATTACCGAAACAGATTTACGTATTGTTGATCTAAGAATTGACAAGATTGCTACTAATATATCCGTACAACACGGAGATATTGTAATTGATGCTAAAGGGGCTTATTTACTGCCAGGCATGATTGACGATCAAGTGCATTTCCGAGAACCTGGGCTGACACATAAAGGCACAATTGCAAGCGAGTCGCGGGCAGCGGTAGCCGGCGGTATTACAAGCTACATGGAAATGCCCAATGTTAGTCCGGCTACAACGACTATTGACTCGTTAGAGCGCAAGTTCGCTCTCGCTAAAGAAAGCTCGTTTGCGAATTATTCTTTCTACCTCGGTGCAACCGAAGACAATCTTGAACAGATTAAACAACTTAACCCCAAACAACATTGTGGTGTGAAAGTATTTATGGGGGCATCAACAGGAAATTTGTTAGTCGAAGATCCGCAAGCGTTAGAGTCAATTTTTCGTGACTCTCCAGTACTCATTGTTACTCATTGTGAAAGTGGGACTGTTATTAAACAAAACCAGCAAAAGCAAAGGCTTAAGAAGCCAGGTTTCACTATCGAAGACCATCCCATTTTGCGTGACGAAGAGGCCTGTTACGCTTCATCTTCTTATGCGGTAGAACTTGCCAAAAAGTATCACAGCCAACTGCATGTGCTGCACATCACAACGGCGAAGGAGCTAGCACTTTTTGACGAGGGAGACATTCGAGATAAATCAATCACCGCGGAGGCTTGTGTTCACCATCTTTGGTTCAGCAACAAAGATTATGGCGCTCTTGGTAATTTGATCAAATGTAATCCTTCAATCAAGTTTCCTAGTGACCGCGATGCGTTGTTAAAAGCGTTAAATACGGGGCAAATAGATATCATTGCAACAGATCACGCTCCTCACACTTGGCAAGAAAAACAAGTGCCTTACGAGCAGGCTCCAGCCGGACTGCCGTTAGTTCAGCATGCGTTACTTACTCTCTTCGAGCATGTCCGTTTAGGTCATATGAGTTTGACTCAAGTAGTCGAAAAAACTGCGCACAACCCGGCCATTCGCTATGGCATTCAAGGCCGAGGTTTTATTCGTGAAGGTTACTACGCCGATTTGGTGTTGGTTGATGCTCATACCCCAACACGAGTTAGCAACGAAAACAGTTTATATCACTGTGGTTGGTCGCCTTTTGCTGGACATGAATTTTCAGCTCAAATTCAAAAGACTTGGGTCAATGGCGCGCTAGTTTATGCCAATAACAAAGTCATCGATAAACCAGCTGGAGCGATGCGTTTATCCTTCAATCGTTAAGTCGCTGACCGTAAAAAAAGAGCCATAAACAAACTGGAAGCATTATGTTAAGAAGAAACCCAACGGGCCATATGCCACAGGTGTCCTCAACAGCCTTTATCGATCCAACCGCTATTATCTGTGGCAAAGTCATTATTGAGGATAACGTTTTTATTGGACCCTATGCTGTTATTCGAGCTGACGAAGTTAATAACCATGGAGACATGGAAGCTATCGTCATCAAACGTGACACCAATATCCAAGATGGTGTCGTAATTCACTCTAAGGCAGGGGCTGCGGTGACCATTGGTGAGCGCTCATCCATTGCTCATCGTTCGATTATTCATGGTCCTTGCCAGGTTTGTGATGATGTTTTCATTGGCTTCAACTCCGTCGTGTTCAATAGCGTCATCGGTGAGAGGTGTGTTATTCGTCATAACTGTGTCGTCGATAGCCTCGATTTACCCGCTTATTTCCATGTACCACCGATGACCAATATTGGTGTCGGTTTTGATTTAGAGAGTATCTCTAAAGTGCCGCCAGAATATTCAGCTTTTTCCGAATCCGTCGTTTCTGCCAACCATGAACTAGTCCAAGGCTACCGGAGAATTGCCAATGAACTTTAATAAGCCACTGATTTCGCGAGTGCCGACTAACATCATCACTGGCTTTCTCGGGGTGGGGAAAACATCGGCAATAATGCACTTATTGACCCATAAACCGAGTCATGAACGTTGGGCTGTATTGGTCAATGAATTTGGCGAAGTTGGTATTGATGGCAGCTTGTTACAAGGCCCAAAAAAACAACAAGACCAAGTGTTTATTCGAGAGGTCCCCGGGGGATGTATGTGCTGTGCAGCAGGTCTTCCGATGCAAATCGCCTTAAATCAATTATTGTCTGAAGCAAGGCCAGATCGATTGTTGATTGAGCCTACAGGTCTTGGTCATCCTAAAGAAGTACTGCAAGTGCTATCGACCGAGTATTATCGTCAAATTCTCGCTTTGCAAAAAAACATTACTTTAGTCGATGCACGTAAACTATCGGATCCTAAGTACACTGAGCATGAAACGTTTAACCAGCAAATCACTATCGCAGATACAGTGGTAGGTAATAAGCGCGATCTCTATCAAGATGAAGATGAGCAAAAGCTGACGGCTTATATAGCAAAGCTCGGTCTGCGGGAAACAAAATTGATTTTCGCTGAACATGGCGTTATCCCTTTTCATGAATGTGAGGGAGCGACTCGTATTGACGTGCAAAAAACGCCCTCTGTTCTTTATCGTGAAAGAGAGAAAAAGTCACTTGTTCCTGAGTTGCCTATGCCTGAGAGCGGCATTCTAAAAGCAACCAATCAGGGGGAAGGTTTCTACAGTATCGGTTGGCGTATCTCCGCTGAAAACGTGTTCGATCATCAAAAGCTGAGATTATTGCTGCTCGACCTCAAGGTCGAACGAATGAAAGCGGTTTTTATCACGGGAAGCGGTATTTTTGGTTACAATCTAACATCAGATGGACTCACAGAGTTTGAACTAGACGAGTGTTCAGAAAGCCGCCTAGAACTGATCTCTTCCGGTCTAGATGACCAATTTGAAGATAGATTATTTCGATGTTTGGAGAAGGCATCATGATAGAAAAGAGAAAACTCTCCTTTTAACCATAATGTCTTACCTCCTTAAAATTCTAGTGGGGTTTCTTTTAAAGCTGCGCTTAGGGCACTTATGCTGCCGTATTAGGGTGGGGTTAGTACCCGTATTTTCTGCCTATACGGTTCAGGCACAGTTTTATTCATGGGGTGAGGTATCCACGTTACACGTGGCCTAATTACTTGCTTTAAGTTACACGGAAGAAACACGTCTTTTTTTAGCGAGGGCCATTGCTATATTTGCGGTACTGTAGGCGCTCTCATTGATAAAGTGCGGGTAAATTTCCCCTTTGCCATTCCAATGGATATCATAACCAGCGAAAGTCGCTAATAAAGGTGCTCCTGGTTTGACCACCTCAAAATCTCTGCCACAAATAGTAGGGTGTACTAGTGCTTGCCGCATACCCTCTTGATCAAGTGGAACCCTGATTTCTTCGGTGTAAAAAAACGCCTCATAATCGCTCAGTAAGCCTATTTGGTTGAGGTTGTGCTTTTCAACATAGTCCAATACTGCGGTAAGCATCTGTTTCATCAACTCCAACGTACTGTACTCTAGCGCACCATGTGCTTGCGCCCCGACCTCAATCATTATTCCATATTGCCCAGCAGTGCAAAGGTAAGGTTGCTCTTGCCATTCTTTTCGCTCTTCGAAAAGGACATGTGCTGATGGCATTCGTTGTTTGACGTACGCGCCCAGTTTCCGATAAAACACATCGTTAGAAAGCAAAATCAACGTCGCTCCCATATTGCTTGTTGTATTGTGCAGGTCAACAATCAACAGTTTTTCTTGGTTTGCATATTTCTCGATAAATTGATGTGCAATCTTGCTTTCATGCAAATCAGGACAATGATTGCTATTCATTGCTGAGAACTCGCGATTTAAGTCTGTATCGATGTATCGGACGTTGTGTTTTACTGCATCGGAGTTTGCGATGATCGAGCAGGCTGAAAAGGTTGATCTATTGACAGAGTAACGTTTTTCTTTGATTAGTTTATGTAAATAAATACCAGAAAGTTCGTTTCCGTGTGTTCCTGCAACGATAAGTGCTGAATTGAATGTGTTCATTATTGAGCCTTCTCAAAGAGAATGGGTTGAATGACTGGTCTTCTCTTAGCCAATCCAGTGAACTGGATAAACGTTTACTAAACTGAGTAAAAATAATTCTAGATATGTTATAACATAACAATCGTTGTTATTGATACTTAGTTTCTCATGAGTCAGTTTAAATTTATTGTTTTAATCGTTGCTGTGTTTTGTTTTTCGGTCGCTTTGCTTCTACCTACAGAGGATGAGCCAAATCAAGATAGTCATAGCACTCAACTGAATCAAAGCAGTGATTCGTCACCACCTCCATCTTTAAAGATAGTGACTCCCTCAGATGTCAGTTTGACTCCGTTGCCTAAACCTAAACAAATACACTACATAGTTAAAGTGGGAGATACGCTCAGTGGTATCTTCGCTCAATTGGGTCTCCCTTACGGTATTTTGCAGCAAATTCTCTCAGTTGATCTTGATCACCTCCAGCTAGATATGATTAAGCCCGGAGAAGAGCTTGAATTAGTGATGGATGACATGGGGCAATTGAGTCAACTAATTTATCATATGAGCCTTGTAGAGAAGGCTATCTACACTAGAGAAAACGATGGCTCCTTCTCTTACGAATTTCAGGAAATTTCAGGGGAATGGCGTGAAACCTTATTTTCGGGAGAAATCAAAGGGAGTTTTTCAGTCTCGGCACATCGAGTTGGATTGACATCAGGCCACGTCGCAAATATTACGCAGGTGATGAAAGATAAGATTGATTTTGCGCGATCTCTTAGAGCCGGTGACCGTTTCGATATATTAGTGAAACAGCAATATTTAGGTGAACACAAAACTGGCAATAGTGAGATTAAGGCTATTTCTTTTAACTTAGCGAAGGGCGAAGTCGCTGCATTTCTAGCCGAGGATGGACGGTTCTATGATAGAGCTGGTAACAGTTTGGAGCGAGCGTTTAACCGTTATCCTGTCGATAGGGCATACCGCCGAATCACCTCTGGGTTTAACCCTAAGCGTAAACACCCAGTGACGGGAAGAGTCACCCCGCATAACGGAACGGATTTCGCGACACCAATCGGTGCGCCAGTTTATTCTACTGGGGATGGAAAAGTAATTGCGGTCCGCAAGCACCCTTATGCCGGTAATTATTTAGTGATTGAACATAACAGTGTGTACAAAACTCGTTACCTACACTTGAATAAAATCTTGGTTAAAAAAGGTCAAGTTATAAAGCGTGGGCAAAAAATAGCCCTCTCTGGGAATACTGGTCGTTCAACCGGACCACATTTACATTTTGAAGTTTTAGTTCGTAATCGTCCGGTTGATGCAATGAAAGCCGACTTACCTATCGCGAAGTCGCTTCCTAACATCCAGAAACCTTCATTTTTGGCGCGAGTATCAGAGTTTGATTATCTAGTAGAAACGAAAAACTGAGTCCCGACAATTTGTTAGGGCTCAGTTATGCTATTTTGTGTTGTGAGGTTGGAGCAATAGGTGAGTCTCAATATGTGTTCCTAGAAGAATAATGACTGCGATTTTTTCTTTTACGTGCGTCCACATCCGCAACATCGGACGCTTTGCAACAACCTCCGCCTTTGATCGGCCTACGAGAAAACATCACACCAATTGCGAGCATCGCAATACAACTTAGGAAAATAAGAACGGTAAGAACTAAAGTCATAACACCACCTCCTATAAATCGCTGTATTGTCATCTTTCTCCAATTTTATAAACAAAGCAATGGTCGTTTTGTAACCACTTATTGTTTTTATCAATAGTCAGACCTTTGCTGGTGATGAAACGTGCTGAGAAACGAAGGCGAGTTCTGAAAAATCAGTCTCTGTGGTCTTTACCGATTCTTAAGCTTTGGGTCTAAGACAGCAATTGGATTCCTTCTATAACTCATCAAATTGTTATGTTATAACATGTGTTTATTCAGAGTTTGTAGGTCAAAGGTATGCCATCAATTCCAGTCACTATTTTGCATGGGTTTCTCGGGTCAGGGAAAACCACTTTTTTACGCAACATTCTTCAACAAGCCGATTCTTCTGGTATTGATCTTTCCGTTATTGTGAATGACATGAGTGAGTTAGACGTTGATGGCGTGCTTATCTTAAATACCGATGCGGTGAGTGAAGAGCAGGGCAACTTTGTCACGATCAGTGGAGACAGCATCAGCAGCCCGAGTGGTGTAAAGCAGCTCGATAAAGCCCTTAAAAAGCTCTGCGCAGAAAAATGGCCAGAATGGATTGTGATTGAAACGTCGGGCAGTAGTCATCCTTTGCCTTTGGTCGAGTACTTCAAAAGTAACGCACAATTCGCACTCAAAGACGTAATTACGTTGGTGGATGCGACTTGGTTGCGAGATGACTATCGACAAGGTTCTGCCTTAATCCCTAAGTGGCAGGAGAACGTGCAGCAGGGTGTTCGCGGCGTTGAAAACTTGTTGGTAGAGCAAATCATGTTCTCAAACCGTATCATGCTCACCAAGACGGACAAAGTGGACGACAATACCGTTCGCAACATCGCGCAGGCGATTCACCCGCTTAACGTTTACACCGAGATAATCAAAACGTCGTGGGGAAACTTGGATATCCGCATGTTGAAAGGTGAGCAAGACTACAATTTCTTCCTTGTTGAGCAGTTAATCGCAGAACTTCGTGAGACGGTGAATGAGCCGTTGAATCTCTCTGATAAAGACGAACAAAGCCTTGTCGCGAAAGTGATCAAAGATGATCGACCTTTTCATCCTGCGCGTTTGTGGAATACCTGCCACCAGTATTTAACTAAAGGTGTGTTCCGCAGTAAAGGGTTCTTTTGGTTTCCAACTCGAGACGATGTTTCACTGCTTTGGAGCCAAGCAAGCGGCAATGTGGGGCTTGAAATTACAGGCTTTTGGCGCGCTTCGGTAATCAATGACGAATCGCAAAACTTCACTGAGGAACATCGTCAAATCCTGCAAGATAAGATAGACAGTGTTGAAAGCCGCTTTGGTGATCGTCGTTGTCGCTTAACGGTGATTGGGCAGGAAAACGAAGTCGATGCGTTTATTGATGCGCTGGAAAACTGCTTTTTAACGGAAGGGGAATTGGAGCAATGGCAACAAGGGGCAACATTTGAAGATCCTTGGCCAAAGAAAATAGCTAAGTTGAGCCAGAAGAAGACGGTTTGAATGCGCTGGTGAGGATTCCCTCGCTGCATGCTTGAATCTCAGCTTGTTCCAAGACGGACTTGCTGCGTTGGTTCTATATAACAAAATTGGCTCAGTGTAACTAAAAAGCCTCCCGAATGGTGGGAGGCTTTTTTGTATCTCAGTCGTTTACTGTTCCCATTCAGGGAAAGGGTCTTCCAGAGATAACCAATAGTCGAGCCCTTGCTCCATCTCATCTTCTGTTAACAAGCATTCGTTAAGACGAGCAATCAATTTCTCTTGCTCTAATCCCTGACCAATAAACACCAATTCTTGTCGCATATCGCCGTATGGTTCTTGCCAAATGTCGTTTATAGCATCTAGGTAATCTTGATCCGTCGGCCACTCCTCCTTCGGAATCGCTTTCCAAAACATACCCGCAACACCATAACGTGCGATGCCTCCCGCTTGGCTCCATTGGCCGACAAACTCTGGTCTGGTTGCTAGCCAAAAGTAACCTTTGGAACGAATCAGTTTGCCGTAATCTTTCGCATTGTGGAGGAAGTCGTAAAACTTCTCTGGATGGAAAGGGCGTCTCGCATGATAGGCAAAGCTGGAAATGCCGTATTCTTCGGTTTCAGGTATGTGCTCGCCTCGCATTTCCTTCAACCAACCTGGGGCTTGTTGTGCCTTTTCAAAACTGAAGCTTTGTGTGTCGAGTACCGCATCAAGTTCTACTTCACCATTCGAGATAGGAAGAATAGTGGCCGATGTATTGAGAGTTTTAAGAATAGCAAGAAGCCTTTCGATTTCTGATTTCTCAGCGAGGTCGGTTTTACTTATCAAGATAACGTCAGCGAACTCTACTTGATCAACGAGCAAGTCGGCGACGCTGTGTTCATCGTCTTCACCTAAGGATTCGGCTGTCTCTGTTAAGAACTTAGCTTCATCGTAATCACGCAGAAAGTTAATCGCATCAACTACTGTAACCATGGTGTCTAAACGTGCAACGTCTGAAAGTGAGAGCCCGTTTTCATCAGCAAACGTAAAAGTCTCTGCAACGGGAAGTGGCTCGGCGATGCCAGTGGACTCGATAACTAAGTAATCGAATCTGCCTTCTTGCGCGAGTTTAGTAACTTCTTCAAGTAGATCCTCACGCAGGGTACAACAGATGCAGCCGTTACTCATTTCAACCAACTTTTCTTCACTGTGGTTGAGAGAAACTTCATTCTGAACGGTCGCTGCGTCGATGTTGACTTCGCTCATGTCGTTGACGATGACCGCCACTTTTCTGCCTTGTCTATTGTTAAGAATATGACTTAAAACGGTTGTTTTTCCTGCGCCTAGAAAGCCGGACAAAACCGTAACAGGGAGTTTCTGGGTGTTCATGCTCATGCTCTTTATAGTGTAATGTTATAATATAACAATTAATATGGTCGGTGATCTTAACTCTGGCATCAAGCAGTTTGTGACTGTGTCGAGTACTGCACCTTATTGGCGCATTCATTCGTCGTTAAGTTATACAGATTCAGATGTACGGAATTTAGAGAGCGAACTCTTATCTCGGTGTGGAGGTTCTATGAACGAAGAGAAAAAGCATGTCATGACAGAAGAAGAAATTCTTGCAGCGCCCGAGGCGGATTATATGAATGAAGCTCAGCTCGCATTTTTTGAAAACCGATTATTTGAGCTTTATGAATCGACGTTAGCGCATATTGAACGCGCGAAAGAAGAGATGATTGCGCCAATGGAATTCAGTGACGAAAGCGATAGGGCGTCCAGTGAGGAGCAATCTGCAATCGCATTAAGAATCATAGATAGAGAGCAAAAGCTGTTACCTAAGATTCAACGATCGTTGGCTCGCTTGCGCGCAGGGGAGTATGGCTATTGTTTAGAGTCCGGAGAACCTATCGGCATTCCAAGGTTATTGGCACGACCTACTGCTGAATATAGTGCAGAAGTAAAAGCTCAAATGGAGTCAAAAGAGCACTGGTATAAACACTAAAGCCTCACTATCTTATGACGTCGATATTCTTCTCGTTCACTTGTTTTTTTTGATGTTCTCTGAGAAGTCTAAAGCGATGGCGACTACCGTTAGGTATGGTAGTCATTACCTTTGAGATATTAATAGTTATCGATAGGATAGAAGTAAGTTCTGTATTGTAAATAACGCACCATTTTTGTTTTTCTGAATGAGCTCTCGCTATGTTAGCGTCAAACATTTTCTCTGCTACTTCAAGCTGATCTTCTATCCTTAAAGCTAAATTGGTACTGGAGAAAGTAGCATGATTGACTTTGTGGCAACTTTTATCTTTTTCTTTGCTGTCATCGATCCCATAGGTACTGTGCCCGTTTTTATCGCAGCCACAAAAAGCTATGAAGAAGTGGCAAAGCGTAAGGTCGCTCTGTTTGCGACTCTATTCTCCGCTGCTATCCTACTGTTTTTTGTTGTTGCTGGTGAAATCATACTTACAGCAATGCGTATTCCCTTGTCTGCGTTTCAAATCTCGGGCGGTATCGTATTGTTCTTGTTTGCTTTGACTATGATATTTGGTGAGAGTAAACCAGCAGAAGAAATCAGAACGCTCAATAGTCATCATGATACAGCAGTTTTTCCTCTAGCCATTCCATCAATTGCTAGCCCTGGCGCAATATTAGCCGCCGTTTTACTCACAGAGAACGTGCGGTTTAATATTTGGGAGCAAGTCCAGACCGTGGCTGTGATGCTACTGGTACTATTGGTTGTTTATATCTTGCTATTAATGGCCAGCGGCATACACAGGATTATTGGGAATACAGGAGCTAGCGCTGTAAGTCGGATCATGGGGTTGATATTAGCCGCTGTGGCCACGACCAACACTCTGAATGGGATTGAAAGTTACTTTGACCTTTAAGGCTGTTTCGCAAACTGAGCTGAAGGTATACGTTAAGAGCTAATTTTACGGCGAGATGACCGACCACCTGACAATCACTTTTCTGGCTGTTACTTCTAGCCGGATGTAATCCTTCAGGCTACTCGTGACGACCTTGTTTAAGAGGACCACGGAAAAGTTGAAAGTAAAATGCATAGATGTTGAGGGTATATATCAGATGGGGGAACTGGAGCAACACTTGCCCCCATTGAGCTGTGCCAATACTCAAAGATTAGCTGCTAGAAAACAATATCGATAATTTCTCCGCCTAGGCACTACTCTATAATCTTGTAGTCTCGCAGTATATAGAGCCTAGCATGGAGGAATTTATTAGCTTCAACGTGCCAAGACAAGACTTTTTCATGCCGTGAGAGTATCTGAAAAGTCGGGAGGCTGAGAAGTTTATTCAGTATGGCTCTTATTGGGCAGTTTATGGATCAGCCAGTAACCAAGACTCATACTAAGAACTACAGCCGCAATTCCAATCAGGTACATTGGAGACAAGGTTTCAAAGTCTATAATAATGACCTTTCGGGAGATTGCCATCAGCGCGGTGGCCATGACGATTTTTACATGAATAACATTTTCTCTCAGGTAAATAGTTATATTGATGAAAATTTCAATAGCAATTAAAACGGCCATAAAAGCACCAAAAGTGGCTAGCATATCTGAAATCGTCAGAATGAGTTTAGGTGGCGTGATAAGTTTTTGATATATCGTCCATGCAACATCTATCACACCCATGACGATTACAAACAACATAACTATCGACAATACTCTTACAGACCAATGAATCACTATCTGTAATTTTTTTGTTAACTTATCATTTTTATCGACTTCCATGGCCCTGTTTCCTTCGCTTGTTTATGTTCACTTAACCTTCATATGTTGAAGCTAGACAATTGAATACATGTCGTTTAAAGCATAGTTGCTGTGGTGAGAGATAGAAGCGTCCGAGGGAAGGAAGTTATGAAACTTAGGAGTGGGCACAATGTTGGACACATAATGTAATCTCTGGTGTCATGCGTTATTACCTCATTACCTCATTACCTCATTACCTCATTGCCTCATTTCTGATCGTGACGAGTCGACTGGTGAGGTGGTGATTCATCACCTTCACGGCAAACTGAATGAGCGGATACCACAACGTATTGATACTGGGCAAATCGATGCGCTTGTTGCTGGTTCCTCCGTGCGTTGTTAATAGAAATACAAGCGAATAAGGAGTGGGTAATCGCTCAAAAGTCGGGTGGAAAAGCGGTAAAACGGCGAAAATTATTGGAACTAAGTCAAGGCCCTTTTTTTAAATGAAAAGGCTTATTGATCTGAACACACCACTTCTCCATATAAGTATATCCACAAATACAAACCTCAAATTGGCGATAAAGAGCTTTAATATTGATAAATATATAAACAACTTGGGTGCTGAAGAAATTTCAGTATACTGCGCTTAGGTTACACTGGAGAAAAAATCGCCGTATTCCCTGCGGGGTCCTTTGATAAGAAATAGAAATCGCGTTTGAATATGCAACCAAACGATTTTGCCGCTTGCAGTTTATTCGGTATACAAATAATAAACCTTTGACTAATCCGAAGGTCGGTCAAATGAGAGAAAGTCATGTTTTTTAATAAGTCGCTTCAACAAGAAAATCAACGATTAAAGCAGGAGTTGCAAATCCTGCAGCAAATCCAAACCAGTTTAGATGAAGAGATGATCCGCTTAACATTGGATAGTAAAGGCCTCATTACTTCTGTAAATACTAAGCTACAGCAAGAACTTTTCTTAAATGATGATGAGATCTTAACGAAATCAATTACTGAATTGGTACCGTCAAATTCGCGCAATACAGATCACTTTCATCGAATGAAGAAAGCCGTCCAAGATAAAGTGTTCTGGAATGGGGCATTGCAAGTACAGAAAGGTAATGGTGAGGAAGCCTGGTTAAGAACGATTATCCAGCCTGTTTTAAATGAGCACAGAGAAGTAGAAAGCTTTTTTGTTTTTGCTTCTGAACTTACGCGAACGATCAAATCATCCCGTGAGCAAGAGGACATGCTAAATGCATTAAGTCGTTCTATGGCGGTGATTGAGTTCACATTAGATGGCCATGTTTTAAAAGCCAACGATAATTTCCTAAACACAATGGGTTATACGCTTGATCAGATTCAAGGGAAGCATCATCGCATGTTTTGTGATCAGGAAGAGTCGAGCTCTCAAGCTTACCGTGAGTTTTGGCAACGTTTAGCAAAAGGGCAATTTTCATCAGAGCGATTCAAACGAGTTAACCGTTATGGTGAAGAGGTGTGGCTAGAGGCTTCATATAACCCTATCCATAACGACAGAGGAGAGCTCTACAAGGTCGTTAAGTTCGCGACAGATATTACCCAGCAGGTGATGCAGGAACAGAAAATGGCCCAGGCTGCGCAATTGGCGAACGAAATCTCCCAAGAAACTGGTACACAAACCCTGCAAGGGCAAGAGGTTATAGGCTCAACGTTAGAAAAGATGCAGATACTTTCCGAGCAAATGCAGCAAGCGAACACCGCGATTGACGAGCTTAAAGCGCACTCATCGCGTATTAGCGAGTTGGTAAATAGCATCAGTGGTATCGCTGATCAAACTAACTTATTGGCGTTAAATGCGGCGATAGAAGCGGCTCGTGCGGGTGAGCATGGTAGAGGTTTTGCCGTTGTTGCTGATGAAGTCAGACAGCTTGCTACAAGAACCAATGCAACCACCGATGAAATTGTCACAATGGTCAGTGAAAACCTACAGCGAACAGATAACGCAGTTAAGCTGATCGCTAAATGCCAAAAAGAAGCACTAGATACGCTAGAGCTCTCTGAAAAAGCAGGCAATGTGATGAATGAAATACAAGATGGCGCTAGCCGTGTTGTAGAGGCCGTGGAGCAATTTAACCGCTCGTTGTAGTTAATCAATAGGTTTTCATTGTAGGGGCGATGGGTAAAAAGCAATTCACCTTATTCAACCTGTATTGAGGAGCGTTGAAGTCGCAATACTACTCCTGCCGCAGTCAAGTTAAGCGTTTTGAAGGAGGGGTAGTTCGACACCCGGTACAGGTTTTAGCCAGTTTGCTTGCTGTATAGAATGCTAAAGTAATTTAGTATGCGAAAAGGCTTGCCTTAAGACTTTGCCTGCATTTAATGTATCTAGCAGCAGAACTTCAATCTGCGTGACAACAATACAGGAGAGGATCGGGCTTTCACTTTTTCGCTCGACACAAACCCCTTTCAAATTTACACAATAGCGCAGTAAAACTCTCTTGCTGCGCTATTGTGTGTTCCATATTTTGTGAGTACTTATGTTTAACTCAGAACGTAAAGCGACGGTTATTCTGGTTGCGACGACGATGATCGCGGCACTTGGCTGGATATTCTCTAAGGAAACAATACAGGGTTTACCACCTTTTGGCTTTATTGGGGCGCGATTTACTATCGCTTCGCTCTGCTTACTGCCTCTATGTTACAGACCTTTGCTGAAAGCAAACTTAAAAGATGTGCTTTCTGCTGGTGGTGTCGGGCTCCTGTTAGGCAGTGCCGTTATGACATGGATTTACGCTATTTCTATCAGTGATACTCTCGGGGAGGGCGCATTTATCATGAGCCTTTCCATGCTGTTTGTGCCGATTGTTGCATGGGTTATGTTTCGTCAACGACCACAACGAATTTTCTGGCTTTCTTTGCCTATCGCTGTATTAGGTCTTGCTTGTCTTTCTTTAGTTGGTGGCTGGAAACAATCGGCCAGTCAATTGTGGTTTCTTGGTGCAGCACTGGTTTTGGCGCTTCATTTTAATGTGAATAGCAAATACTCTCAAAAACTACCTGTGCTGCTGCTTACTTGCGTGCAACTTTTTTCAGCAGGTTGCTTAGGTTTGTTGGTTTCATTTTTTATGGAATCTTTCCCGGCAGAGGTTGACTCCTCTATTTGGTGGTGGTTTGCGTTGAGTACCTTATTAGCGACGAGCTTGCGTTACGTAATGCAAACCATGGGGCAAAAATTTGTTCAGGCAGGTAACGCTGCTCTAATTATGATATTAGAACCAGTTTGGACGGTTATTCTGAGCGTGCTGTGGTATGGCGAAGTGCTAACGGCAAATAAACTAGTAGGTTGTGTGCTTATCTTATTTTCTCTAATTATTTATCGTACTGGCGGGCGGTTTCGCTTCCCTACTCGAAAGTAGAGCAAGTTAACTTGGGTTGGGAGAATTTGAGGTGCCGGATGGCCTTCTACGAAAGTGATAATACGCGGTTACGCAATGCTAATGACACTTTTGATGTAGGCTGCCGACCCAGCTCTTCGCTGATCATCCAGCCAGCTTTAGCCAGTAGCTCTAAGTCGATCCCCGTTTCTATTCCTAACCCTTGGCATAAATATAGTACATCCTCCGTTGCGACATTTCCTGATGCGCCATGAGCGTATGGGCATCCACCCAGCCCAGCTACACTGCTGTCGATGGTATTGATGCCCATACTCAATGCTTGATGAATATTGGCGAGTGCTTGTCCCCATGTATCGTGGAAATGGACAGCAAGCTGGGGAAGAGGTGCAACCAACATGACGGCTTCTAGCATAGCAGCGATACGGTTTGGCGTGCCTGTACCGATTGTGTCGCCTAGAGACACCTCATAACACCCTAAATCGATGAGTGATTTGACCACGCTCGCCACTTGTTTAGGGGCTGTCGGGCCATCGTAAGGGCAGTCGGCAACGCAGGATAGATAGCCACGAACAGGGATGCCGTGTTTGGTGGCTAATCGCATTACAGGTTCGAAGCGAGTTAGGCTTTCTGCAATCGAGCAATTGATATTGTGTTGGCAGAATCCTTCTGAGGATGAAGTGAAAATTGCGACCTGATTGGCGTCAGCCTCCAACGCTTGTTCTAAGCCTTTTAGGTTTGGAGTCAGGGCAGAGTAGGTAACATGATTTCGCCGTGTTATTGCTTTCATGACCTCTGTTGAGTCCGCCATTTGTGGCACCCATTTGGGTGAGACAAAAGAGCCCACCTCAATATGCGTTAACCCAGTATCAGAGAGTAAGTTGATCAGCCGGATTTTAGTCTGGGTCGCAACAGGAGATTCATTTTGCAACCCATCTCTAGGACCTACTTCGACAATCTTTACTTTGGAAGGTAGCATTACTTGTCCTGTGACTTGGTGACCCAACTTGGGCTACGTTTTTCAAGAAACGCTTGCAGCCCATCTTGACCTTGGGGTGATACTCTAATGTCCGCAATGAGCTTGCTAGTATAGTGAATCAGTTGTTGATCGATGGGGTTTTGATGACATTGATGGCAGAGCGTTTTCGCTTTACGCATCGCATCTGGGCTATTAAGTAGCAACGTCTTGATTACGCTATCGACCGCATTTTCAAGCTGTTTGGCTTCTTTCACTTCGTGCACAATACCAAACCGTTCGGCATCTTCGGCTGAAATGACTTCACCACTTAAGATATAGCGTCTAGCTTGTCTATTCCCCATCGCGCGCATGACGTAAGGCGCAATGGTTGCTGGAACTAAACCAAGCCTAACTTCACTTAAGCAAAAGTTGGCACTTTGGCTTGCGATGGCGATATCACTACAACAAATCAACCCTAAAGCACCACCATAAGAGGAACCTTGAACAACTGCGATGGTGGGTTGAGGGAACGAATCTAATGTTTCCATGAGTCTTGCCAAGTTTTGGGCATCAACGAAGTTATCTTGCCTCGTGCTTTCGGCCATCGACTGCATCCAATTCAAATCGGCCCCGGATGAAAAATGCTTACCGTTACTTCTTAATACCAAGCACCGCACATCCGTTCGTAAAGCGAGATAATCTAGGCGGTGGATCAGCAAGTCGATCGTACAAGCGTCAAAAGCATTGTGTTTAGCTGTTCTGTTTAGGGTAATGGTCGCTACGCCATTATCATCGACATGCCAAAGAACATCATCTTGCCTTTGGGCGTTGGGAATAATGCTTGGTTGCATTTCCTGCATACTTACTTCCTTAATTCATCTTTGGATATTTACATTCTGAAGACGCCAAACTCGCTATCAGGAATGGGGGCGTTTAATGCTGCCATTAACGCTTGACTCAACACCTGACGCGTTTTTTTAGGGTCAATAATTCCGTCATCCCATAGCCGAGCACTCGCAAAATAGGGATGTCCTTGTGTTTCATACAAGTCTATGATCGATTCTCTAAAAATGTGCTCTTCTTGCTCTGACCACGCTTCCCCCTGACGTTCCTTCGCGTCTTTTCGAACTTGTGTTAAAACGCCTGCTGCTTGTTCTCCGCCCATCACAGAAATACGCGCGTTCGGCCACATCCACATCATGGTTGGATCATACGCTCGGCCGCACATGCCGTAATTACCAGCGCCGTACGATCCACCGATGATCACGGTAAACTTCGGCACGTCAGCACAAGCGACGGCCATCACTAACTTGGCGCCATGTTTTGCGATGCCTTCTTCTTCAACCTTTTTTCCGACCATAAAGCCGGTAATGTTTTGGAGAAAGAGAAGCGGTGTTTTCCGTTTGGCGCACAGCTCAATAAAGTGCGCGCCTTTTTGTGCCGATTCAGAAAACAAGATACCGTTGTTTGCCACAATACCAATCAAGTGTCCTTGAATACGAGCGAAGCCACACACTAGCGTTCTGCCATACAAGGCTTTGAATTCGTCGAAATCAGAATCATCGACGATGCGGGCAACAATTTCTCGAACGTCGAATGACAGTCGTAAGTTGGCATTCACTATTCCGTAGATTTCTTCTGCGTCGTAGCGGGGAGGAAGCACGGTGTTTTCTGGCTTAACAGGTCTTGTTCTATTGGCATTGGCAATGGCTTCTCTCGCAAGCATTAGGGCATGTTCATCATTTTCAGCGTAATAATCTGCGACACCAGATTTTCGACAATGCACGTCTGCACCGCCGAGCTCTTCACCCGTCACGACTTCGCCAGTGGCCGCTTTCACCAAAGGTGGCCCCGCCAAAAAAATGGTGCCTTGCTCTTTAACCATAATGGACACATCCGCCATGGCAGGAACGTACGCGCCCCCAGCAGTGCAAAGCCCCATCACAACAGCAACTTGGGGGATGCCTTTCGCCGACATTCTCGCTTGGTTAAAGAAAATGCGACCAAAGTGTTCTTTGTCGGGGAAGACGTCGGACTGATGAGGGAGATTTGCGCCACCGGAGTCCACCAAGTACACGCAGGGGAGTTGGCAACGTTGGGCAATCTCTTGCGCTCTAAGGTGTTTTTTTACCGTGAGTGGGTAGTAGGTTCCGCCTTTTACCGAAGCATCGTTGGCGATGACCATGCATTGAATCCCCTCTATGATACCAATGCCGGCGATAACGCCAGCGCAGGGGATCGCTTCGTCATACACTTGCCAGGCGGCAAACTGGCTGATTTCAAGAAAGTCAGTGTTGTCATCAAGCAAGCGCGCGATGCGTTCTCGTGCGGGGAGTTTTCCTTTTTGCCTCTGGTGCTGAATGGCTTTTTCACCGCCGCCCTGTTTGATGGTCTCGATGTGTTGATTAAGTTGAGTGACCAACGTTTCCATCGCAGCTTTATTGGAAAGAAATAACTCGTCAGTTGGCTTAGTTTTACTTTTGATAATGGCCATAATGACTTCCTTGTCGTATGTTCCGTTAGCGAGATTCTTCGAACAACTCTCGGCCTATTAACATGCGGCGAATCTCTGAGGTACCCGCGCCGATTTCATAAAGCTTTGCATCACGTAGCAAACGACCAGCAGGGTATTCATTGATGTAGCCATTCCCACCGAGCAGTTGTATTGCATCGAGTGCCATTTGTGTGGCGAGCTCTGCACTGTACAAAATCGCTCCTGCCGTATCTTTGCGTGTTGCGTTACCTCGATCACAAGCCGCTGCGACGGTATATACATACGCTTTTGCTGCACTCATTCGAGAGTACATATCGGCGATCTTGCCCTGAACTAACTGAAACTCGCCAATGGATTTTCCAAACTGCTCTCGTTCATGTACGTACGGGACCACAATGTCCATGCAAGCTTGCATTATCCCGAGTGGTCCGGCAGCGAGGACGACGCGCTCGTAATCCAGCCCACTCATTAACACCTTGACGCCTTTATTCAACTCGCCAAGAATATTCTCTTTTGGCACTACGCAATGGTTAAATACAAGTTCGCAAGTATTCGAGCCTCTCATGCCTAGCTTGTCCAGCTTTTGAGCATGAGTGAAACCTGCGAAGTTACGTTCAATAATGAATGCGGTAATGCCACGTGAACCTGCGCTGACATCCGTTTTAGCGTAAAGCACCACTACGTCAGCATCGGGCCCGTTTGTTATCCACATTTTGTTGCCATTCAGTACAAAATGGTCGCCCTTGTTCTCCGCTTTCAGTTGCATGCTTATCACGTCTGAACCGGCATTGGGCTCACTCATCGCTAGGGCGCCAACGTGCGTACCATCAATGAGTTTTGGAAGGTATTTTTCGCGTTGAGAAGGCGTGCCGTTACGAAAGATTTGGTTGACGCACAGGTTAGAATGAGCGCCGTAGCTTAAAGCGACAGACGCAGAGGCACGGCTGATTTCTTCCATGGCAACAACATGAGCGAGGTATCCCATGCCTGCACCACCAAGCTCTTCATCGACGGTCACACCAAGCAACCCCATTTCTCCCAACAAAGGCCATAAATGATTCGGGAACTGGTTATCGCGGTCTATCTCAGCGGCGATGGGCGCAATATGTTCCGTAGCAAAGGCATTAACGTGTTCTCGGAGCATATCGATGGTATCACCAAGTCCGAAATTGAGTGGGGTATAGGTGCTTTTCATAACGTCTCCCGGTATCAGAGGTAAGGTGGAAAAGCCGGTAGCGGTGTTGCTAATTGAGTATAGCGTTTATGTCTGCTTGCTTTTGAGTGTTTGAATACAACGCTCCTTAGCGGCATTCAACTCAGCCATAACGACGCTGATGTCGTTGAGTTGTTGTTGTAGGACGGCTTGTTTCTCTTCAATGATATTGAGCATTTTCAATAACTGTCCTTCGGTTTGTTGCATGTCGTAGAGCTCGAAAAGTTCACGAATTTCTGCCAGCGAAAAACCGAGCCGTTTCCCTCTTAAAATCAGTTTGAGGCGAATTCTATCCCTGCGTTGATAAACGCGCATATTGCCTTTTCGCTCTGGTTCAATCAGACCCACGTCTTCATAAAACCGGATACTGCGAGTAGTAATATCAAACTCCTTGGCGAGGTCACTGATCTTGTATTTTTCCATAACATACTTACCTCGAATAAAAATCCAGTTTCTGGAAATCGAACCTTAAATGGGAAGGCCGAACATCAACTTTGAAATATAAACGTCTGCTTGGTGTGTTTTTTCATCTCATTGTAAAGGCTAGTGCTATGCTTACGTAAACGTCAAGAAATCGCGGAATGAAAGTTTGTTAGTGAAAAAGGCGATAAAGGCTGGTGTGGCGCTTGGTGAGTAATTCTATGTAGGGTGTCATCAGTCTGCCAAGTGTTCACATATACCTTAAGGGAATGCGAATCATGGGAAAAGACATCTGGATTGTCAGCGCGAAAAGAACGCCAATTGGGCGCTTTCAAGGCAAGTTGCAAACTTACTCTGCTCCTCAATTAGGCGCACTGGCGATCAAGGCGGCAATGCACGAAGTGAATGTGACTTCGGTGGATGAAGTGTTCATGGGATGTGTGCTTCCAGCAGGGTGTGGACAAGCTCCTGCGAGGCAAGCATCTATGGGGGCAGATCTTCCTTTGGGTGTAGGGTGCACCACCATTAACAAAGTGTGTGGCTCTGGCATGAAGAGCGTCATGTTAGCGCACGATCTCATTAAAGCTGGAACGATTCGCTCTGCCATTGCTGGTGGTATGGAAAGTATGACCAATGCGCCGTATTTGCTGAGGGAGGCGAGAAAGGGAATGCGTATGGGGCACCAGTCTGCGTATGACCACATGTTTCTCGATGGGCTACAAGATGCTTACGAAGGGCACTTAATGGGTGTTTATGCTCAGCAAGTCGCTGACAGGCTTAAGTTCACCAGAGAGCAAATGGATGAATGGGCCGTGATGTCGGCAAAACGTGCGTTGGAAGCTCAAGAGCGAGGCTTGTTTGCCGATGAACTTTCGCCGGTTTCACTCAATACCAAGTCAGAACAAGCGGTGCTGAACTACGATGAGCACCCTCGCTCGATTGACCTTGGTAAAATTCCTCAACTCAAACCTGCATTCGATGAAAAAGGTACGGTGACCGCTGCTAATTCGAGTGCCATTTCAGATGGCGCAGCGGCTCTTGTGCTTATGGATGAAGACACTGCGCGTCATCAGGGGCTTAAACCACTTGCGATCATCAAGGCGCACTCTACACATGCCAGAAAACCTGCAGAATTTACTTTGGCACCCGTCTACGCAATTGAGCAACTGCTGTTCCAGCTAGATTGGTCAATTTATGAAGTGGACCTGTGGGAAATCAATGAAGCCTTTGCCGTCGTGACACAAATAGCGGTGGCGGAACTTGGACTAGATACGAGCAAAGTAAATATTAAAGGTGGAGCCTGTGCGCTTGGGCATCCGATAGGGGCTAGTGGCGCACGAATTCTGGTGACATTGATTCACAGTTTGCGTCAGCTACAAGCGTTAGGCACCAATGGTGATCTCGAAGCCAAAAAAGTGATGCGGGGTGTTGCGTCACTTTGTATCGGTGGTGGAGAAGCCACGGCGATAGGCATTGAAATACCGCTTTAATTGAAATCAGAAAGGAGTAAATGATGACTCGTTTGGTTCCCTTGTTTATTGGTGGCGAGTTTCGTGAATCTCAAACATCGGATTGGGTTGAGGTAACCAATCCCGCCACTAATGATGTCATTGCGTACGTTCCATGTTCCACAGAGCACGAGATGGAAGCCGCCATTGATAATGCGAAAGAGACATTCCAATCTTGGAAGGAAGTGGCAGTATCCGAGCGTGCCAGAGTCATGCTTCGCTATCAGCACTTGCTCAAAGAACATCATGATGAGCTTGCCACACTGCTTTCTCATGAGACGGGTAAGATTTTAGCGGATGCCAAAGGCGATGTGTGGCGTGGTATCGAGGTGGTTGAGCAGGCGGCAAACATTGCTAGCAACATGATGGGAGAAACCGTCGAAAACGTTGCCACGGATATTGATAGTTACTCAATGATTCAGCCCTTAGGTGTGTGTTGTGGGATCACGCCGTTTAACTTTCCTGCCATGATTCCGTTGTGGATGTTCCCAATCGCCATCGCTGCGGGCAATACGTTTGTGCTCAAACCCTCCGAACAAGTGCCATTGACCTCTATTCGTTTAGCCGAACTATTTGAGCAAGCCGGCGCGCCAAAAGGGGTGTTGCAGATCGTTCATGGCCGCAAAGAGCAAGTCGACTTTCTGCTGGCTCATCCTGATATTCGAGCGGTGTCATTTGTTGGCTCGGTTCCTGTTGCCCGTTATATCTACACTACGGGTACGAAACACTTTAAACGCGTTCAAGCTTTTGCTGGTGCTAAAAATCACATGGTGATCATGCCTGATGCGAACAAGGAACAAGTGGTGAATAACTTAGTGGGGTCCTCCGTTGGGGCGGCGGGGCAGCGTTGTATGGCAATTTCTGTTGCGGTATTTGTCGGCGATTCAAAACAATGGATTACAGACCTTAAACAGGCAATGGCGAAAGTACACCCAGGGCCTTGGGACGATGAGCAAGCTGCTTATGGCCCACTGATCAGTGAGCAAGCCAAACAACGCGTATTGGACCTAATCGAAGATGGCAAACAACAAGGCGCAGTGTGTGAACTGGATGGCAGTCAGTGTGAAGTGGAAGGCTTTCCCGATGGAAACTGGATTGGCCCAACCTTGTTTAGCGGTGTAACAGCGAATATGTCGATTTACACGCAAGAGATATTTGGCCCTGTTTTAGTTTGTATGGAAGTCGAAACGTTGCAAGAGGCCATTGAGTTGGTGAATCGCAACCCATACGGGAACGGCACTTCCATTTTTACGGCTAATGGCGCTGCTGCGAGAAAATATCAGCATGACATTCAAGTCGGTCAGGTTGGGATCAATGTGCCTATTCCAGTCCCTTTACCATTTTTCTCCTTTACTGGTTGGAGAGGCAGTTTCTATGGTGATTTACATGCGTATGGTAAACAAGCGGTACGTTTTTATACCGAGACTAAAACGGTGACGGCACGTTGGTTTGATGACGATATTCCAACGGGGCCTAATTTGACCATCCAACTGCGCTGAGTGAATAGAAGGAGCTTTTATGGACTTTGAACTTAATGAAGATCAACGTGCATTTGCCGATACCGCTCAGCAATTTGCCGATGAGTGTTTAGCACCGATGGCGGCGGAGTGGGATGAAAAGCAGATCTTCCCCAAAGACGTATTGAGAGAGGCGGGGGAACTGGGGTTTCTCAGTCTCTACACTCCAGAAGCGCAAGGTGGCCTAGGGCTGAGTCGCTTGGATGCTTCAATTATCTTTGAACAACTGGCCATGGGATGTACGTCCACTACGGCGTTTATGACGATTCACAACATGGTCAGTTGGATGATAGCCAGTTTTGCTACCGATGAAGCCAAAACGCAGTTCTGTCCGAAATTAGTTACGGGGGAGTGGTTAGGCTCCTATTGCTTAACCGAGCCTAACGCAGGATCAGACGCCGCTGCACTGACCACTTCCGCTACAAAAAAGGGAGATAAGTATGTCATCAACGGCGGCAAAACCTTTATCTCTGGCGCAGGAGAGACAGATGTTTTGGTCGTGATGGCGCGAACCGGAGAAGCGGGTGCCAAAGGCGTGTCTGCATTTGTTGTTCCTGCTCACGCAGATGGTATCAGCTATGGGCGCAAAGAACCCAAAATGGGTTGGAACAGCCAACCAACACGAGCGGTTACTTTTGAAAATGTCGTTATTCCAGCTAGCCATTTACTGGGCGAAGAAGGGCAAGGTTTTGTCTTTGCGATGAAAGGGCTTGATGGAGGGCGTATAAATATTGCGACCTGTTCCGTCGGTACGGCTCAACAGGCCCTTGAACAGGCGACACAATACATTCAGGAGCGTAAGCAGTTCGGCAAGTCGCTTGCGCAGTTTCAAGCCTTACAATTCAAATTAGCAGACATGGCTACAGAGCTAGTGGCTGCTCGGCAGTTAGTGCGCTATGCCGCCAGCAAGCTCGACCGAAATGACCCAGATGCCACGGCTTATTGCGCGATGGCAAAACGGTTCGCAACCGATGTGGGCTTTCAGGTTTGCGACCAAGTGCTGCAGCTTTATGGCGGCTATGGTTACATCAAAGAGTATCCAATGGAGCGTCATTTCAGAGATGTGCGTGTGCATCAAATTCTGGAGGGAACGAACGAAATCATGCGCTTGATCATCGCGCGCCGTTTGCTCTCTGAGGAGTCGGCCTTGCTGTAGCGAAGTATTGGATTTGCTCATTGAGAAAGGATTCAGATATGCCATTAACCCAAGAAGCCATTCAACATACGATCACTAATCACGTTGCGGTGGTGACGATGAACAACCCGCCAGCCAATACGTGGACAGCAGAGAGCCTCAAGGTACTGAAGTCGCTGATACTCACACTTAACAATGATAAGCAGGTCTACGCACTGGTTTTAACCGGCAGTGGAGAAAAGTTTTTCTCTGCTGGTGCAGATCTCAAGCTATTTTCTGACGGTGACAAAGCGGTTGCGTTAGACATGGCGCGATGCTTTGGTGAAGCCTTTGAAATGCTCTCGGAATTCCGTGGTGTTTCCATTGCCGCTATTAATGGTTACGCCATGGGTGGAGGTTTAGAAGTGGCATTAGCTTGTGATATTCGAGTCGTTGAAGAGCAAGCGGTACTTGCTTTACCTGAAGCCAAAGTCGGACTTTTGCCCTGCGCTGGCGGTACCCAAAACCTCACAGCGTTAGTAGGGGAAGGCTGGGCAAAGCGTATCATTTTATGTGGAGAGCAAGTCAGCGCTGACAAAGCAAAAGAACTAGGCCTAGTTGAGGAGTTGGTTCCCAAAGGTGAAGCTTTAAGTAAAGCGCTGGAACTTGCTGAATCTGTTGCGAACCAGTCGCCATCTTCTGTCGCCGCATGCAAGGCGCTCATTCAAAATATGCGCTCGGCGCCACTGAAGCACGGCTTAATGAAAGAGCGAGAGTTGTTTCTGAATCTTTTTGATACGGAAGATCAAGTTGAGGGTGTTCGCGCCTTTTTAGAAAAACGCCCACCGCAATGGAAAAACCGATAGGAGGCCACATGGCAGGGATGGTAACCATTAGTGAAATAGAGTGCTTAGATGGCGTGCACCGCATTGGTATCGCAACGTTAGACAACACCGCTTCATTGAATGCATTGACGTATGACATGTTAGTCCAACTTAACGATCAGCTTATCAAGTGGCAAGACGATCCGCATATGGCTTGTGTGGTACTGACTGGCGCTGGAGAAAAAGCATTCTGTGCTGGTGGTGATGTTCGAGCTATGTATCACGTCATGCATAACGAGAGTAAAGAAAAAATCGTAGAGTTCTGTACGAACTATTTCTCGTTGGAGTATGAGTGTGACTATCTCATCCACACTTACAACAAACCCATTATCGGTTGGGGAGAAGGTATTGTCATGGGCGGTGGGATGGGGCTTTTTATGGGAACCAGCCATAAAGTTGTGACAACAACATCACGCCTTGCTATGCCAGAAATCAATATCGGACTGTATCCTGATGTGGGAGGTACGTGGTTTTTAAGCCAGATAGATCCGCAAGTGGGCTTATTCCTCGGATTGACAGGTTCAATGGTAAATTCAAGTGACGCTGTCACTATTGGTTTGGCCGATTGGTTACTGTTGGAAGAGCAGTATCCCACCTTACTGGATGAGCTAAAGCGGCTCCAGTGGGGCAAAGAAGATGCGAAAGAGTTGGTAACTGCACTACTACAGTTAATGGAAGAACAAGTTATTGATAGCAAACCAACCACGCAAATTTGTCCATACTTAGATCAGATAGAGGAAGCGTGCAAAGGCTTTGATCTTAATACGATAGCACAGCGAATCATGGCTATCGACGGGAACAGTCAGTGGATAGAAAACGCGAAACAAACGTTCGCCGCAGGCAGTCCGATCACCGCGCATATTTGCTTCAGACAAGTGAAAGAATACCACAGCTTACCACTTGCAGGTTGCTTCCGCTTGGAGCTGAGTTTATCGGTTCGCAGTGCCTTATTAGGTGAGTTTAAAGAGGGCGTCCGTTCTCGGCTTATTGACCGGGATGGCGAACCTAACTGGATGTTTAACAATGTCAGTGAAGTCGATGAAGATATCATCGATACCTTGTTTACCTCACTTTGGCCGGATGACGAACATCCGCTTGCTGATTTGGGTGAACAAACACTAGGTCAATAAGGAGAATGATCATGAGTACCATCGCATTTATCGGTTTAGGAAGAATGGGGCATCCGATGGCGCAAAACTTATTAGCGTCTGGATTTAACGTGCAAGTATTTGATGTCGATAGCGAAGCGGCAAAGCAACTTGCACCTTTTGGTGCGGTGGTGGCGAGCTCTATCGAGGAAGTCGTGGATGGTGCAAGCACGGTCATCACGATGCTACCAGCAGGATCTCACGTTCGTTCCGTGTATCTTGGCGACTTACACGGCGGCGTAGGTGTCCTCAATCTTGTCTCGCCAAGTACCTTGATGATTGATTGTTCAACCATTGATCCGGACTCTGCGCGATTAGTCGCCAATGAAGCGGCAAATAAACGCGTGTTGTTTGTCGACGCGCCCGTTTCGGGGGGCGTTGCTGGCGCTAAAGCGGCGACATTAACCTTTATTGTTGGTGGTTCGGATCAAGCGTTTTCTAAAGCCAATGCGATTTTGCAGTATATGGGAAAAAATGTTTTCCATGCTGGCAAAGCAGGCGATGGTCAAATGGCGAAAATCTGTAACAACCTTATGCTCGGCATTTTAATGTCTGGTACGTGCGAGGCATTAAACCTAGGTATCGATCATGGACTCGATCCAAAAGTGCTATCAAACATCATGCTGCAAAGCTCTGGCCGAAATTGGGCATTGGAGCTTTACAATCCTTGCCCAGGCGTGATGGACAGTGCGCCAGCCAGTCACGATTACCAGCCGGGCTTTATGAGCAAACTCATGCTAAAAGATCTCGGCTTGGGGTTAGATGCGGCGTTACAAACACATTCTTCGGTTCCGATGGGGTCGTTAGCGCGCAACTTATATTCTTTCCACAACGCGAGCGGCCACGGCGAGCTCGATTTCTCAAGCTTATTTGAGTTATACAAGAGTAAGAAAGGCTAGACCGAGTTTTGTGACAAACCAGCCCGAGATGGTGACCTAAAACGCGCATCATTTCGGCCAACTTAGACTAGTTGAGATAGAGAACATTACGAGCTATGGAGTGCACCAATATGGACATAAAAAGTAGTGTTATTGCCATTACAGGAGCAGGGCAGGGGCTTGGGCAAATGATGGCCATTACCCTTGCTCAAGCTGGCGCTGATTTAGCGTTGTTGGATGTAAACGCCAGTGGCTTAATGGAAACACAAGAGCAGTGTCGAATGCTGAGTGCGAAAGCGTTGACATATCAAGTGGATGTCACCAACGAAATCGATGTTGAAACCACGTTTGAAGCGATTATCCAAGATTTTGGTCAACTCAATGGGTTAGTCAATAACGCTGGCGTGTTAAGAGATGGGTTACTTGTAAAAGCAAAAGATGGCGTGATCAGTAAGATGTCTTTGGATCAATTCAATTTGGTCATGAACGTTAACGTGACAGGAACATTTTTGTGTGGGCGTGAAGCTGCCGTCAAGATGATTGAGAGTGGCTCCCGAGGCGTTATCATCAATATTTCTAGTGTTGCGAGAGCAGGGAATATCGGACAAACCAATTATTCTGCATCTAAAGCGGCGGTCGCGACCATGGCGACAACATGGGCTCGTGAGCTCGCAAGATACGGTATTCGCGCGGCGGCGGTTGCACCAGGTGTAGTTCATACCGCGATGGCAGAGCAAATGAGACCCGAAGCCATAGAGCGACTAGAAAAGATGATCCCAGTTGGCAGGATGGGCGAAACAAGCGAAATCGCGCATGCAGTAAAATACATTATTGAGAGTGATTACTTTACTGGCAGGGTTTTAGAAGTGGATGGCGGCATTCGTATGTAAGTGACCACTGAAATAAGGCTCTGATAGACCTGAATAATAAGTCTCTTTCCATTTCAACATTTTCTATGTTGTGGAGTGCTAATTCTGCGCAACCCAAATGTATTTACAACTTATGTTTGGATTTACCTTGAGAATGATTTCTCACAATCCAATAAAGAGATGTAAATACCACTCAAATATTAAGTGAAATCATTAATTTGATGTTGATCACACTTTTGATTTTTTAGCTTCCGCTTCTCATTAAGGCTATCTGCGTAAATGAAGTTGATAGTCAGTCTCATCAATTTTTAGTTTCAACTGTTTGTTTTTAAATAATTAATTGTTGAAGCACGAGAAATTCGTGTTGAGGTTAATATTCTATTTAAAGTGTGTAACTTCCATTAATGGAAGGTTAGTTTCCAGTTGTGGCTAATGAGCTTTAACTTTTTACTCCTCATAATGCGCCAAATGTAACATAGTGTTTCAAAGTGTAACAATAAACTCACACTAAGAGTGTGGTTTTGATCTCCACTCAATTCCGTTTTGTTTCGCTCTGAGCCCGACGTTACTCATGCTCAACACATAAACATTCTAATGACTATAACAACTGGTTCTTGGCTTGATACCAATCGTATCGTAGCAAATAACGGTTCATCCTAGCTGGTAAAATGCTTGATGACGAAGTTGAAAAAATTGTAAGTAGAATAACTACTTATCGAGGTTTTTTCTTGTTCTCATACATTACCTCTGCGCTATTTGTGAGCTCTTATTTACTTTGATTGGCATCTGCTTTGAAACCAGACAACCATCGAGAAAGTTAATGGAAGCCTCAAGATATAAACGCATCTTGTCGAGGGGAAGTTTGGCGTCCGTCATACTTATGCTCTCAGGATGTAATTCAGCTTTACTTGACCCCAAAGGTGCCATTGGTGTGCAAGAAAAAGAGTTAATTATTACTGCTCTTTTGCTGATGTTGATCGTTGTAATCCCTGTGATTTTAATGACGATTTACTTCGCTTACCGATACCGCGCCTCTAACACTGAAGAAGAGTACGCACCCGAGTGGTCACACTCGACCAAAATCGAAGTGGTGGTATGGACAATTCCAATCATCATCATTGCGATTCTTGCGACGATCACATGGCGTTCGACTCATGAACTAGAGCCATCCAAACCTTTGGAAAGTGATGTTAAACCAATGACCATCGAAGTGGTGTCACTCGATTGGAAATGGTTGTTCATCTATCCAGAAGAAAACATTGCGACGGTGAACTATGTGGCGTTCCCGAAAGACGTGCCAGTGCAGTTCAAACTGACTTCGGACAACATCATGAACGCGTTTTTCATCCCTCGCTTAGGTACACAGATCTACGCGATGCCAGGCATGGTAACCAAGCTCAACCTCATAGCGAACCACGAAGGTGACTACAAGGGTTTTGCATCGAACTACAGCGGCGAAGGCTTTTCGCAAATGAAGTTCACAGCTTCAGCAATGTCTGATCGTGCTGCGTTCCTAAATTGGGTGCAGAAAGTGAAGGCGAGCCCTGATCGTATTGAAGATTGGGAGCAATACAGCTCACTGGCAGCGCCAAGTATCGCAGAGCCAGTCACTTTGTTCTCTAGCGTTCCTCCGTTCTTGTTCACCGACGTTGTGACTCAGCATCCTGGTTCAATGAACTGTTTGCCTGAAAACCAAGGATAATCGTAATGTTTGGAAGATTAACTCTTGATTCAGTTCCATTCCACGAACCTATTATTGTCATCACCCTAGCGGTTGTGGCGCTGGTTGGTTTAGCCGTAGTTTACGCGGTGACCAAAGCCGGAAAGTGGCAATATTTGTGGAATGAATGGTTTACTTCAGTAGACCATAAAAAACTTGGCTTCATGTACATCGCAGTAGCGATGGTGATGCTTGTTCGTGGTTTTGCTGACGCAGTCATGATGCGTAGTCAGCAACTCCTTTCTTCTGCGGGTGAAGCAGGTTACTTACCACCGCATCACTACGATCAAATTTTTACTGCCCATGGCGTGATCATGATCTTCTTCGTAGCGATGCCATTGGTCATTGGTCTGATGAACATCATCGTGCCATTGCAGATTGGTGCGCGTGACGTAGCTTTCCCGTATCTGAATAACTTGAGCTTCTGGCTGTTTGTTGTAGGTGTCATCCTAACAAACATGTCTCTCGGCTTAGGTGAATTTGGTCGTACCGGCTGGTTGGCGTATCCGCCGCTTTCAGGTATTGAGGCTAGCCCAGGAGTCGGGGTCGACTATTGGATTTGGGCGCTGCAGATATCAGGTGTTGGTACGACGTTAACAGGCGTGAACTTCTTCGCGACCATTTTGCGTATGCGTACACCGTCTATGCCAATGATGAAGATGCCAGTTTTCACTTGGGCGTCTCTGTGTGCAAACATTTTGATCATCATTTCATTCCCAATCCTAACGGTGACTATCGCTCTGCTTACGCTGGATAGATACCTAGGCATGCACTTCTTTACCAATGATCTTGGCGGCAACGTAATGATGTACGTCAACCTGATTTGGGCTTGGGGTCACCCAGAAGTGTACATCTTGATCTTGCCAATTTTTGGTGTGTTCTCAGAAGTCACCGCAACCTTCTCACGTAAAAAGTTGTTCGGTTACACATCGCTAGTTTGGGCTACCGTAGTTATCACGATTCTTGCCTTTGTCGTTTGGCTACACCACTTCTTTACGATGGGGTCTGGCGCGAACGTAAATGCCTTCTTCGGTATTGCCACGATGATCATTTCTATCCCAACAGGGGTGAAGATCTTCAACTGGCTATTCACGATGTACAAAGGCCGCATCCGCTTTACGACGCCAATGATGTGGACGGTGGGCTTCCTTATCACCTTTACTGTTGGTGGTATGACGGGCGTACTAATGGCTGTTCCGGGCGCAGATTTCGTTCTGCATAACTCAGTATTCCTTATCGCTCACTTCCACAATGTTATCATCGGTGGTGTGGTGTTTGGATGTTTCGCTGCGATCACTTACTGGTTCCCGAAAGCGACCGGTTTCACCATGAATGAAACTTGGGGCAAACGCGCGTTCTATCTTTGGATTATTGGTTTCTTAATGGCGTTCTTACCGCTTTACGCGCTGGGCTTCATGGGGATGACTCGTCGTTTAAGCCAAGACATCAACCCAGAATACTTCCCACTGTTGTCGATTGCCGCAGCAGGTACGGTTGTGATTGCGCTGGGCGTATTGTCTCAGTTCATCCAAATTTACGTGAGTATCCGTGACCGCGAGCAAAACCGTGATCTAACTGGTGACCCGTGGGGTGGTCGTACTCTTGAGTGGGCAACATCGTCTCCACCGCCGTTCTACAACTTTGCGCACCTACCAAAAGGTGATGTGCTGGATGCCTTCTGGTACCAGAAACAAAGTGGCGAGTTCGATCCAACTAAAGAAGTGGAATACGAACGTATTCATATGCCAAAAAACACGGCAACAGGCATCTACGTGTCGGCTTGGTCGCTCCTATTTGGCTTCGGCATGATTTGGTACATCTGGTGGCTAGCGGCGGCAAGTTTGGTCGGTATTATCGTGACGTGTATTCAGCATAGCTATAACGATGATGTGGATTACTACGTGGAAGTTGAAGAGATCAAAGCAATTGAGGCTGAACGTCGAGCTCAGCTTGAAGAAGCGAAGAAAAACTCAGTGAAAGACAGCGAAAGTAAAGATGATCTGGAGGTGACGTATGCAAACTAATATCGCAGCACATCACGACCATGATCACCACCATGACACGAATGGCAACAAGCTATTTGGCTTCTGGGTTTACCTGATGAGTGACTGTGTATTGTTTGCGACCTTGTTCGCGACTTACGCTGTGCTGTCGAGCAATTCAATTGCGGGCCCAACAGGTAAAGACATTTTCGAACTCCCATTCGTGTTTGTCGAAACCATGCTGCTGCTGTTTAGCAGTATCACATTTGGTTTTGGCATTATCGCGATGAAGCGCAACAACGTTGCTGGTCTCAAACGCTGGATGTTAGTCACGTTCGCGCTTGGTCTTGGCTTTATCTGTATGGAGGTCTATGAGTTCCATCACCTGATTGAAGAAGGCTATGGGCCACAAACAAGTGCATTCCTGTCGGCATTCTTTACGTTGGTTGGTACGCACGGCCTGCACGTAACCTTTGGTCTGATTTGGTTAGCGGTAGCGTATCATCAACTGTCGACGAAAGGTCTGAACGACAATATGGCAATGCGCTTTAACTGCTTAAGCCTATTCTGGCACTTTCTAGATATCGTTTGGATTTGTGTCTTTACCATCGTTTACTTACTGGGGGTAATGTAATGGATCAACATGTAGAAACCAGTTCGTCAGATTACGTGAAAGGCTTTATTGCCTCACTGATTCTGACGGTAATTCCGTTCTACTTTGTTTGGACGAAATCATTACCAGATACAACGACCTATGCGATTCTATTTGGATGTGCATTAGTGCAGATATTTGTTCACTTTAAATACTTCTTGCACATGGAAACAAAAACATCCGACGGACGTTGGAACCTTGTATCACTGATGTTTACCGCCATTGTTGTACTTATCCTTATCGCTGGCTCGGTATGGATCATCTACAACATGAACGTCAACATGAAGTTGTAGGTCAAGGTATGCTGAAAAGTTATTTGTCTATCACTAAACCGGGCATTATTTTCGGCAACCTGATTTCTGTTGCGGCGGGGTTCTTCCTCGCCGCAAAAACAGAACCAGCCAGTCTAATGCTGTTCGTTACGACGTTAGTTGGTGTTGGGTTAGTCATCGCTTCAGGTTGTGTGGTGAATAATATTTTCGATCGTGATATCGACCAGAAGATGGCACGTACACGAAATCGTGAAACAGTGAAAGGCAATATCAATATCGATATTGCGTTTGTTTATGCACTTGCTTTATTGCTGGTAGGAACCGCACTGTTATTTATCCGAGTGAACCCACTATCCGCTGTCGTCGTGTTGCTTGGCTACGTGTATTACGTGTTCTTTTACACGATGTGGTACAAACGTAACTCGGTGTATGGAACCTTAGTGGGAAGTATCTCAGGCGCAGTTCCGCCATTGGTGGGTTACTTAGCGGTAACAAACTTCATTAGCTTGGAAGCGATTTTACTCTTTACCATGTTCTGTCTCTGGCAAATGCCGCACTCGTATGCCATTGCCATGTTCCGCATGCAAGACTACCGAGAAGCCGGGATTCCCGTATTGCCACTTAAAGAAGGCATTCATAAAGCGCATCGACACATGAAAGCGTATGTCGTAGCGTTTGGAGCAGTATCGTTGGGGTTATTTTTACTAGGTGAAGCAGGGTATGAATACTTAGCAGTTGCAGCGGTTGTTTGCTTTATGTGGACGAAAGTGACCTTTCGCAGCATTGATGACAACAACTACATCGCTTGGTCAAAGTCGGTGTTTAAAGTCTCACTGCTAGTGGTGATGGGGATTAGTGGTGTGCTTGGCGTCGAGTTGATTCCTCTAGCTCTGTAACAACCAAACCTAAGCGTTTGCTAAGCGCCAATATCTTTTGCTGCTGAATGCATGAATGACCTTACCTAGAAGTAAGGTCATTTAACTTTCTATTGTCCTTTATTTTCCCTGTTTTTCCTGTTCCTCCTCTAGCTTCACTATCACGTATTCATATCTAAAAGCAAAAACAACCAGTGTGTAAAACATAGTAGATCGCGCGTTTCCGCTGACTCGTAATAATGTCAAGAGATAGCGACGATTAAGCTAAAAAGTATAAACAGCGCAATAACTCTACTTACCATATGAGAATTCAATATCGATAGTTTGTAATGTAAACATTTGGGGGGAGTGCTAGTTCCCATAGCAGCATACAAACTAACAATGTGAATGTTTGAGTTGAATCACCAGCTAGCGAAATACAAAAGTTTTACGACTGAAAGTAGGTGAGGAAGCATCTTAGCTCCAGTGAAATGAACACGATTAAGAATCATCTTTTTACATAATCTAAAAACTCACTAAACATTAACCCAGATTAAAGTTTTGTCGTCTCCGAGGCATTAAGGTGCGCCTGTAGTTTGCAGGTCTCAAGGATTCAGAGAAGGAACAGCCATACATCGTGTATCGCTGTTCCTTTTTCGTTCTTGTTTACTTGCGAAAAGATAAAACATAAAGACAACTTTAAGAGGACTGGTTTTGAGCATTTTGTTTTCCGAAGCCCGCATTGGCAACATGATCCTAAAGAACCGTTTTGTGCGAAGCGCAACGTGGGAGAACATGGCGACCGAAGATGGTCACATGACGGTAAAGCTTTACGATATTTACGAAACGCTTGCGAAAGGGGAAGTTGGGCTTATTGTCACGGGTTATGCCAATATCGTTGAAGAAGAGAAACCCAACGCAGGTATGATGGGGATCTACAACGACTCTTTTATTGAAGAATACAAAAAGCTAACAGAGCTAGTACATCAACAAGATTCTAAAATCGTGATGCAAATTGCTTACGGTGGCACCAAAACCACCCATAACGTCGGTGAGCGTGTCATCTTCGCTCCGAGTGACGTGCCTGAGCGTGGTACAAATACGCAAGGCAAAGCGATGACAAAGGACGAAATAGACTACATCGTAAAGGCATTCGCATTGGCGAGTAAACGTGCTCAAGACGCTGGTTTTGACGGCGTAGAGATTCATGCGGCGCACACTTATTTAATTAACCAGTTTTTAAGCCCGTACTATAATCGTCGAGAAGACGAATATGGTGGTGACTTAGAAAATCGCATGCGCTTTCTTTTAGAAATTTATTCTGAAACCAGAAAGCTGGTTGGAAGCGAATTTCCCATCCTCGTAAAACTGACGGCAACAGAGTTCTTTGACGGCGGTTTAACGTTCGATGAAACTCGCGTCGTCTGTAAGAAACTTGAAGAAGTAGGCGTTGATGCGATCGTCGTGTCTGGCAATATTCACGGCAAAGCAAACGAACTTGTTGGTCAAACGTTCGATGGTTACACACTACAAGAAGAAGGTTACTTTCACGAATATGGTCACGTGATCAGTCAGGACGTTAGCATACCGGTGATTACTGTCGGCGGGCTGAGCGACATTGATGCGATTGAGAAAATTGCAGAAAACACAGATATCCAATTTTTTGCTGTGTCACGCCCTTTATTGGCTGAGCCGCAGTTGATCAAACGTTGGAAAGAAGGCAATCGCGCACCAGTAGATTGCGAACGTTGCTCAAAGTGTCGTACCAAGCGTGGTAACTTTTGCGTGGTGTATAAGAACCGAAATCGTCGCAAAAAATAAAACGAAGCGACTACACAAATACAAATTAGCCTCCACTCTGAATATGGAGGCTTTTAATTATCCGCATGTTAATCGAACCATTATTTATCTTCTTTTTGATAGTTTAAATAATGCACACAAAGATCGTGAAATGCTTTAGCTTGAGGCGAGATCGTGCGATCGGTTAACGTAAATATACCAATTTGCCTTTCAAGTGGTGGATCGATAAGCGGAATCCAAACCAAGCGTGTTTCATTGGTTGGGAAAGCAAGCTTCGGTAGGGTCGTGACACCAATCCCAAGTTCTAAGACAGAAAATAGCGAAGTAATATTTTCGACCGAATAGAGCGCTTGCTGACTCAGAGCTCTTGCTGGGGTTGGATCTAGAAGTGTACAAGTGCCGTTACGGATAAAGGGTTGTTCCAACAAAGTTTGCCACTCGATTCCTTCTGGATGACTCGCAATAGGGTTGTCCTTTAAACACACCACGCCTATTGGATCGGCTAACAGCGGCGTAAAGTCAATGCCGCCCTCATCGAGGTGAGAGGGGTTACCGAGCGCTAAGTCGACTTCACCGGAGAGTAAGCGAGCCTCGACGCCCGCCGCGTTATCATCGATCAAGCTTACTTCTACATTTGGATACTGCTCGCAAAAGGCACCCAACACGCTCGGGATGAGTTTCGCTGCAACAGAAGGAACGCTCGCAATTCGCACTCTCCCTTGCTGTCCGGCCGCGGCAGCTTTGAGATCGTTGTCCAGCGCACTGTAGATATTGAGAAACTGAACCACTTTGGGCAGACAAACTTCACCAAACGGGGTCAATTTGGTTTTGTTTCCGGGTTCAAACAGCGTTTGCCCTAGAATTTTTTCAAGCTCTTTTATCGATGTGGACAGTGCCGCCTGAGAACGATTTGCACGATGTGAAGCGGCTCGAAAGCCTCCTTCCTCGACTACCATCACAAAATGCATTAATTGTTGAAGCTTAATACTCATCCCTAATGCCTCTTAATCCCTTTATTTACGTTATTTTAAATAGAGTGATAAGTTTAATTTATCAAATGTCAAAAATTTACCGTTAGATTTATCGCCTGTCAATGTGCATCATTTAACCATATTGAAACAAAGCTGTTACAAAGGTTGAAAGGCACGTGAATACTCCTACTAAAAAACACCCAGTTAAAACCAGTCTATTTGCTTCTAAAGCGCCGCTTGAATGGGCGATAGTCAACAACGGAACCCTGTATACGGCTCAAATTCCTATTGATGACACAGGCGCGGTTGTGGAAGGCGGTATCGAAGCACAAACACGTCAAACCTTTAACAATCTCATTCACACCCTGGAGTGTGCAGGGGAGTCTTTGGACTCGGTGTTGCAGGTCCTGATTTATGTGACCGACAGAGAATACTTAAAGACCGTTAACCAAGTGTACGCGGAATATTTTGAAGCGCCGTACCCAAATCGCGCCGCCATGGTGGTTGCAGGGTTAGCGCGAGAAGAGATGTTGGTGGAGTTTGTCGTCTACGCGTCGGCAAGCCAACCAGAATAAATCCAATAAGAACAATTAGAGATCAGTGAGTGGGTGGCTTGCCATCACAAATCGGAAGAACAAGGAAAGAACCATGACTTTTATTAACAATGTTCAAGCAGAAAAATCCCTCTATATAGCGGGTGAGTGGCAATCGGGCATGGACACCATCGCCAATATTAACCCTTCTGATATCAGCGAAAACATTGGCGATTTCGCACAAGCGAGTGTGTCGCAAGTAGAGCAAGCGATTCAAGCGGCTAAATCAGCGCAGCCAGAGTGGGAAAAAACACCAATCGAGCGCAAGCAAGCAGTGCTACAAGCGATTGGTGATGAGCTCATTGCACGATGTGACGAATTGGGCACCTTACTTTCGCGTGAAGAAGGTAAGCCATTTGCTGAAGGTCGAGGTGAGATATACCGTGCTGGCCAATTCTTCCAATACTTTGCTGCTGAGGTTCTGCGTCAAATTGGCGATAACGCTGCTTCCGTCCGTCCAGGTGTCTCCGTTGAAGTTACTCGTGAAGCCGTCGGCGTTATCGCCATTATCTCTCCTTGGAACTTTCCAACAGCAACAGCGGCTTGGAAAATCGCGCCAGCACTTGCGTTTGGTAACAGCGTCGTCTGGAAGCCTGCCAACCTAACCCCAGCAAGTGCCGTTGCGCTGACAGAGATTATCCATCGCCAAGGTTTACCTGCCGGCACGTTTAACCTCGTTTTGGGTAGCGGTTCGCAAGTCGGTAATACCCTTATCAATTCGAAGGATGTGAACGGCGTGAGCTTCACTGGTTCTGTGGACACAGGCCGTAAAGTTGCAGCGGCAACGGCACCAAATTTTGTGCGTTGTCAGCTAGAGATGGGTAGCAAAAATGCGCTCGTAGTGGCAGATGATGCAGACATTCAAATTGCCGTTGAAGCGACAATCGCAGGCTCATTCTCGGGTGCAGGTCAAAAGTGCACCGCGTCTTCTCGTCTTGTGGTTATGGACGGAATTCACGACGCGTATGTTGAAGCGCTAATCAAACGCATGAGCGAATTAAAAGTGGGTCACGCACTGGAAGAGGGCGTATTCATGGGTCCTGTTGTTGATGGTAACCAGCTGAATGCGAACTTTGAGTGGATTGAAAATGCACGCCAAGCAGGCGCGGAGCTGGCTTTCGGTGGTGAGCGTCTGAGCCTAGAGCATGACGGTTACTATATGTCACCAACCCTGTTCTTGAACACACAAAACAGCTGGGAAGTGAACCAAGAAGAAGTCTTTGCACCAATGGCAAGCGTGATTCGCGTTTCTGATTTGGATGAGGCGATTGCAGTCGCGAACGATACGCGCTTTGGCCTGACAGGCGGCATTATCACGCAAAGTCTGCGCAATAGCGCGATCTTCAAACAGCAAGTCCAAACGGGCTGCGTCATGGTTAACTTGCCAACTGCGGGTACAGATTATCACGTCCCATTTGGTGGCCGTAAAGAATCTAGCTTTGGCCCTCGTGAGCAAGGGCAGTACGCCAAAGAGTTCTACACCGTGGTGAAAACCGCTTATCAGCGCCCTTACTAAGAACAGCAGGGTAGCTGATGGTGTCAGTTACCCGCACTGAAAGGCTAAGAAATTGTTTAAGGAGTGGTTATGTACCAACAACGGATTGTGATTGACGGATTGCAGTACTGCAATTGGGATCGAGAGTATTTCCAAACGCTTAAGGCGAGTGGCATTACCGCCGTTCATGCCACTATCGTCTACCACGAAACTGCGCGCGAAACCTTAACGCGTTTTGCTGAATGGAACTTGCGCTTCGAGCAAAATGCGGACCTCATCATGCCTATTTATTCAATGGCAGATGTAGAAAAAGCCAAAGCAGAAGGCAAAGTCGGCATCTTCTTCGGCGCGCAAAATTGCTCACCTATCGATGATGAAATTGGTCTGATTGAAGTGATGCGCCGCCAAGGTCTGCTGATCATGCAACTGACCTACAACAACCAAAGCTTACTGGCGACAGGTTGTTACGAACAAAACGATTCCGGCGTAACTCGCTTTGGTAAGCAAGCGATTGAAGAGATGAACCGAGTCGGGATGATCATTGATATGTCCCACAGCGCGGAGCGTTCGACGTTGGAAGCTATCGAGCTCTCTTCGCGTCCAATTTGTATCAGCCATGCTAACCCGACGTTTGCGCATGACGCACTGCGCAACAAATCCAACACCGTGATCAAAGCACTGACGGAGCGCGGTGGTTTGATTGGATTCAGTTTATATCCATTCCATTTGCCAAATGGCAGCCAGTGCACGCTGGATGATTTCTGCCAGATGGTAGCGAAAACCGCAGACATGTTTGGCGTCGACCATTTAGGTATCGGTAGCGATTTGTGCCTAAATCAGCCGCAACAAGTGTTGGAGTGGATGCGCAACGGTCGTTGGTCAAAAGCGATGGATTACGGCGAAGGTTCAGCAAGTAACTCGGGATGGCCAGATGCGCTGCCATGGTTCTGCGGCAGCGCAGGGATGGAGAACATCTACAACGGATTAATGGGTCACGGATTCAGTGAATCTGAGGCTGGAAAAATATTGGGTGAAAACTGGTTCAACTTCCTTAAAGAAGGATTAGAGCCTATTTCATAGCATTCCCCAAAGTAGGAACCGCCTGCCCACATAATAACAATACGGCAGGCGTAAAACTCACATTTGTAGCCAGTCTTTGGCTGCTGCAAAGAACCTCTGGAGCCAGAGTATGTCTGATTTAACCAATAGCATGAAAGCTTCCACGATGAACGTGTCATCGGGCAAGTCGAAAGCAAAACACAACACATCAACAACAGAAAACACGACGGACAAATTAGGACTGAATAACCCGGCCTTTTGGTATAGCGGTGGTTTCATCGCGTTGTTCGTTGCTATTGCACTTTATGACGGCGAGCTGTTATCTACGATCGTTAACGCTGGCTTTGGCTGGGCAGTTCAGGTATTTGGTCCATACTGGCAGTTACTGCTGCTTCTCACTTTTCTTATTGGTCTTGGCTTGGCTGCAGGGCGAACAGGCAAGGTGATGTTGGGCGGGATTGCAAAACCAGAAATGGATTCTTTCCGCTGGATGGCGATTATTTTCTGTACCTTATTGGCTGGTGGTGGCGTTTTCTGGGCCGCGGCTGAGCCTATCGCACACTATGTTAGCCCACCCCCTTTATACGGCGCGCAAGATAACCCGCAGCAAGGTGCGGTGAATGCGTTGTCGCAATCCTTTATGCACTGGGGCTTTCTGGCTTGGGCGATTGTAGGTAGCTTAACTTCGATCGTGGTGATGCACCTGCATTACGACAAAGGTTTACCACTAAAACCCCGTATTTTGCTTTACCCAGTCTTGGGCGAACGAGCACTTAAAGGCCAACTCGGTGCATTGATTGACGCGTGCTGCATTATCGCGGTAGCCGCAGGCACCATCGGGCCAATTGGGTTTCTAGGCTTGCAGGTTAGCTACGCGTTAAATGCGCTGTTTGATATTCCTGATGGCTTTACCACTCAGCTTATCATCATCTTGTTTGCGATTGCTCTTTACACCTTGTCAGCACTCAGTGGATTAAGCCGAGGCATGCAACTGCTTAGTCGTTACAACGTGATTCTGGCAATGGCATTGATGGTTTACATCCTGTTTTTTGGCCCTACGAATTTTATCTTTAACGGATACATTCAAGGTGTAGGAAGCATGTTGGATAACTTTATCCCAATGGCGACTTATCGCGGTGACGAAGGTTGGCTAAGTTGGTGGACAGTATTTTTCTGGGGCTGGTTCCTGGGTTATGGTCCGATGATGGCAATCTTTATTGCGCGTATTTCCCGTGGTCGAACTATTCGCCAAGTTATTTCCACCATCAGTATTGTGGCTCCGTTAACCACCTGTTTTTGGTTCACGATTGTGGGCGGCTCAGGTCTTGCGTTTGAAATTGCTGAACCGGGTAGCGTGAGTGCGGCGTTCGAAGGCTTTAACCTGCCAGGTGCTTTGCTTGCGGTGACTCAGCAACTACCAATGCCAATGCTGACTTCAATTCTATTTCTGATTTTAACCACGATCTTCATCGTCACGACGGGCGACTCAATGACCTACACAATCAGTGTCGTGATCAGTGGTGAAACGGAGCCGAATGCGATCATCCGTACCTTCTGGGGAGTAATGATGGGTGTGACGGCATTGATCCTGATTTCTCTTGGCTCTGGTGGCATCTCTGCACTGCAATCTTTCATTGTGATTACCGCGGTTCCGGTTTCGTTGATTCTGTTACCGTCACTTTGGAATGCGCCGCAAATCGCAATCAAAATGGCGAAAGAGCAAGGGCTATAACAATTATCTAATTCAAACAACGTGGAGCTTGTGCGGGTGTTTTCCTCCTGCATCCGCACAAACCCTAGTATTCTTACAATAACAAATAGGTGGTGAGCAAAATGGATGCACATCGTTCTACTTATACGGAAGCAACTATGCGCGATGCAGCGATTGTCATGGCAGCCGAAAGGCTTGGCGCAATGCACCAAAACCGAATCAGCTTTGTTCGCAGTCTGATTCGTAATATGGCAAGCCAAAACTGGCAAGTAACCAAGCATGAGTGGCAGCTTTGTCCTCGTGGTTATGGTCATGTGATTTACAAATTGACCACGCCAGAGCACGTTTATCATTTGGTGGTATTCTGTGATGAAATTGCCGACGACGAGCGTAATGATCGCGTAATTGCTGAAAAGTGGGACGTCACATTTGCACTGGTTCAAGGCTATGTTGATGTTACTTTGTTGGAAAGATTGCGAGAAAATGTACCGCTGCAAGAAGCGGGACGTAATCCAAACAACGTACTTGTTCTTGCTCGCGCAAACAAAAGTGTGCGCGTGTTTGAGCACATTGTTAGCGCGCTTTCTCAAGGCGAGCAGCCTGAGCCGAAAGAATTAGCGGAAGTGGGTTATATCCTGCGTACCACAGCTGTTTATGGTAACGGAAAGTTTGGTATCGCCGACTTCAAACTGTTAGAGAATAACTCAGATTTCAGCCAGTCTTTTAGTGCGCAAATGTGTGCCGTATATATGTTGCGTGAATTCAGCCTAGATTGGGTGCACTATCTGGCACTTCAACAAGGTGGCGACAACGCGGTGGCTTTGCATCGTGGCTTGCAGCGCTACCTTGGTGTCGGTAATGCTACTGGCTTAGGCATGGCTCCATACTTGATTAATCACCCGTGTATTGTTGACCAATGGATGACCTCTCGCGAACGTGCGGTAGCGCGAGTCTTTGCGATGCCGTGTGAAGCGTCGTTCCATGATCCTTTGCAAGGATTGCTGCAAAAAGCACAGCGTCATTTAGAGCAAGTCATCACCATTAATGAACATCAAGACAGGCTCAATCATCAAGCGATAGCAGACATCAAACAACTGCTATCGGAGCTAACAACGTTAATGGCATTACATCCGAACTGGGCGAGTTTGGTCGAGCATAAGAAAACAATGAGTGTGGAAGCCCAAGAAATCCTCACCTCTTGCTTGATCGAACTCTACCCATCTTTAGTGGATGAATTTGCTAGCCAAATGAATACGGATGAAACGTTATCTATTCCGGGCGGGAAAAAGATCCAAGATTTACTGGAAGTGTTGCAAAGCAAGTACCGCTGGGCGATTGATGCGGATTACTCACTAGCCGAGAACAACTACTGGTTCTGGTATCGCTCACAAGATAAAGAAGAGCCAAGGCTTGGTGTTCGCGGGGAAGAGGCTGGAGAAGAAAAAGAACTGCCGCTTGATATTGGCAGACAAGTGAATCGCTTGTACCAGGCCTTGCTTGACTGTGATGTAGAAATGTCCGTAGCAGAGTTTCTATTGCAAAAACCGGCTTATCGTTCGATCACACGTCGCGTATGGACGTTAGGCAACCGTGCGATGGGGGATATTCAAATGAATGTGCTGCGTAAAGATGCGTTACCAATGCACTTACTGCGCTGTAAATTGGCGATCTTTGGTGCGACTAAGTTTGATCCGCGCTCGGATCGTTGGGTTCGAGTAACTTTCTTCCAAGGTGCGCCGTTGTTAGATGAAATTCACGCCCCTAAACTGGCAGACACATGGATTTTCCCTAGCATGCCGCCGCGTGACGAAATTGCGCAAAGTGATAATCAAAAAATCAATGGAGGATTTGCATTATGATCGTCTCTCACAACGAATTGGTGGCCGCGGTTAATAAGGCATTTCTTGGCATGCGCCGTCACTGTGGTGAGGCGGATGTCATTGCGAACATGGTGGCGGACTTGCAAATGGTTGGCTTACATGGAGTTCGCCATTTTAATAACGCCAGTCTGTTTCTTGGGTTAGATTCAGACTGCGCCGTATCGGTGACCAACAGCACACCGTCAAGCATAGAGGTAGAACTGCACAACGGGAGTGTGGCGTGTCATTTACCCGCGGTGTTGGATTTCGCGCTCGAGAAAATGATCAACCGTAAGTCGATTACCATTACGTTGAAACAGTGTCATAACCGTTGGTTGGGTTTCAGTGAGTTGTTGAAGCTCTCTGCGAAAGGCATTGCGTGCCGTGCACAATGGGTCAATGGCTCTAGTCCCAAGCGAACGCTTTATGTGTTAAACCGCGGACGAATCGCACCAGAAGTCTTTTTCTCGGATCAGTTTGATGGGCATGATACGGATTTGCATAGTATGGTTATCGAGCTCTCCGTGAACGATTTCGATATCGAGAAAAGTGCACAAGGATATACCACCCACATTGAAGGCGATGAGTTAAGCCGTACGCAACAAGCTTCTTGGCAAAATGGTATCTTTGTCGAAGACCAAGAATGGGAAACGCTGAAACAAACCGCAACCGCGTTGCTGGTGGAGAACAGTGAGCGTTCTATGCTCGGTGCTGGTGGTGTGGTTTAAGCGATGAAAGGCGATGATTCCAAGTAGAAGTGATGAAGGCTGCTCTTTAGCGGCCTTTTTTGTGCGCGAAGTTTGGTCACTTCTGAAGTTCAAAGACTATGATTACCGTTATCCGCAAGATGGATCAACACAGGTAAGAAAAATGGTTCTGCAAGAGAATAAAAGAAATGCCATTGCGTTTTACGAAACCGCCTATAGAGGTAATCCAAGAAAGGCAGTTGAAGACTACGTAGGTGATGAGTACATCCAGCACAATCCATTAGTTGGAAATGGCCCCGAGGCTTTTATCGAGTATTTTGAGCGGATGCAAAACGAGTATCCCGATAAAGATATTACGTTTGTGCGAGCTATTGCTGAAGGGAATTTGGTGGCACTACACACTCACCAAACATGGCCTAATGATATTGAATACGTGACAATGGATTTCTTTCGTTTTGATCATAATGGGAAGATTGTTGAACATTGGGACGCTCTGCAAGAGATCCCTAAAGAAACATTGAATGGTCACACCATGTATTAACGAGTCGTTGACGAGTCTCCCATGCCGTTTATTCAAACGGTATGGGAGGTTAAATGATTTGTGGCACTCGAAGTATTAATCATCAAAGCGCTTTTTCGATTCTCACCGCGACGTCTTCAGATACCCAGCCTTTCCACAAGTCAGGGTAGGTATTAAAGAAGTAAAACATCGCTTCTTCACCGTCCGCGTAGTTATCTTCCATCCAGGCCAGCATTTCACTCATTTGCTCGTTGGTAAATCCGCGTTTCTGCAAGTACGCGAATGCTTGGGGTTCTTTGCTCGCAAACGCCTCCGTTGTTACTGTGCGAACTGGAGAAGGTGGGTACATTGTTACTTTTGGTGAAGTGCAATCAGGCTGAGTGGTACAGTTGCGATACTCTTCTAAATCTGTTCCGCTACCAAAATCCACTTTGACCATATCATACTTGCCCAATACGGGAGTCGGTGACCAGTAGTAACCAAACCAAGGTATTTTGCGGTCATAGGCTTTAGCGATGGTGCCAGCTAGTGCTGCGCCAGAGCCTGGGTCAACCATCTCAAAGCCGTGCTCACTTAACCCTAATGCATTAAACAAGTGACCGGAGGTGATTTGGCATGTCCAACCAGCAGGGCAGCTATAGAACGCGAACTTGTCATCATCCTCTGGGTGTTCAAATAGTTTGGCGTGCTTGATGACGCCTTCTATCGTCGCGAGTTCTGGATACTGTTTTACCAGATAGGCGGGAACCCAAAACCCTTCTTCACCACCATTGACAAGCGATTCACTAGCGATGCGCAAGCGTTTATCCTCAATCCCTTTATCAAGTGCTTCTTTAATACCGTTTGTCCATAACTCTGGCGCAACGTCAGGCTGTCCCTTTTCAATCATAGAGGTGCCTGTAGGAACGCTATCACCAGGGATCAATTCCGCATCGCACTGGTAGCCTTCATTTAAGACAAATTGGTCGATGTGCGCCATTAAGCTTGCCGAATTCCAATTCATGTCTGCGATGGTTATTTTTCCGCATTCGTCCGCATTTGCATGAGTAGATAATGCTGATAGCAGCAGAACAGAGAGCATTGAAGGTGTCGTCTTCATGTGACTGAATTTCCTTGTCGTTGTCATTTACTTCAGTATATACATCGGTTTATAAAGATTCAGTGAACAAGTTTTTTTCAGTGACGTTGAGCATAAAAACGGCGATTTATGAAGCGTTTGGTGAGAGGGGTTGAAAGGGAGTTAATGTAGCAAGAACACTCCTTCGTAGCCGCCAATCTCAATATGAGAAACATAGTCGCCGATGTTACCGTCTTGATCTACAGGTCGCATAGGCTCTGGAAGCGCGATTGTCATCTTCGGTGAGGTGAAATAATCGATATTCTTGCCAAAGAAATCAGTTCGATACAGAACTCTGCCTTTGGTGAATTCTCGGGCTAACACCATCTCTGTAGGGCCATGCATCACTACCGTATCGTCTGAGTGATACGCAAAGTACGTATGGGTTGGTAACAAATCGATAGAGCCATTGGGCAAGTCAGGATGAGCCACTTTGCTCATAGAAGCATCTCCAATGACTGTGTAATCGGCAGGATAGGGCGTGCTGGTGGACATCATTACCGGAGTCGCCTGATATCCCTCTGGTGTTTGATTGGCAGGCTCTCCCAAATCAACGGCAAGCAAGGTGCTAGGTTGATAAGCAATATTCTTTGGTACGCCTGCTTTCCAGAAGTTGTCACCTGTTGTGTTATTACTTCCATATAAGTAGCCATTGTTCCACTGATTAAAGTAACTGCGCTCAGGGTGATAGTTTAAGTAGAACACCGCTAGTGCAGAGTATTGGTCCTGTTTCCAGTTATCCTCAGTGTTGCCAAAGTATTGAACTCGACCATAACGCGTGGTCGCTTGATAAATCACTTTCTGACCCGCTTTGGCGAGTGCAGAGTTATCCCAAAATTTAGCCAAGCCAGCATAGCCACTAAAGCCGGTAGCAGGGAAAAGGTAGTGCTCGCGCAAGTACAAGGAGCCAGCGTTAACCAAGTGGTTTTGCCCATTACGACCGAATAAGTTTGCCGTACCTATGTTGAGGCCAATTAACGCATCTTCATCCAGCGTTGCCAGTTTATTCAAGAACGCCGAGAATTGCGCTTTGTAAGCATCGTCAGCAGCTTGGCTACCCGCCACCAAACCAAGTTCATCCACTGTGCCTCCGGAATATATGTAGAACTGATTTGCACCGAGTAACTTATTCGTATCGTCGTTGTACGCACCATTTAAACCTTGTTTCGCCCATTCAGCTTGGTAATAGTGGCGCATTGTATTGGTAAAAACGGGATTACCGAGATTGGTCAATGCCCAAGAAGAGGTTTGATTCCACATACGACCAAATGGAATAACCCGTGACTCCCAACGAAATCGGGCCGTTGCATTCTTATTCGAACGGTTTTTGTATTCATTCCAAGAAAGATAATTGTCTTGGTTTCGATCTGCAGATTTGTCGAAGCCACGAATTTTACGCCAGCGTTGAATGGTTTGGCCTTCCGGTGTCTCCGTTGGTGCTCCTGAGATATTGACGGCAGGGAAGCTATTTTTGAGTTGAATGTTTTCGAGACGTGGGCGGTTTTCTATGTTGCCGTCATGCCAAGTAATTTTCGCAAAGTAAAGGCGGCCGCCGTCGCGTAAAAAGGTGGAGCCAAAGTACTGACCGCCACCATAAGTTTTTCCGCTACCATCATGCGTTGTAGCGCGAACCCAATCCGAAGGAACAGACCAGTTTACTGTTTGGTTTTTAGTCATGTTCTCAGTTTTGTCTTTTTTAATCGCGAAGCGTTTCCATTCTGTTACCCGACCAAACGAGTCGATAGCAGAAGGGTATTCAATCGTGAAGCTGCCGCCTTGAGCAAACTGAGAGAACGTAAAGGCTAAGCGGTCGAACTTCTCTGAGTGATAGACATAGAGGGCTCCACCATTATTCGCCTGGCCAAATACATCAGCATCCCATGGCGGTGGTTGATATAGCCAAAAGCCGGCGTGGTCAGCGCTGGCGGTATAGCCAACGATCATCGGTTTTCGATTGAGTAAGGTATTTTCACCATGGCTTGAGTCGACTTCAGCTAGGATAGTGTCTTCAGAAAAGTGGAGAAAGAAATCTTCGTAGTCAATTCCATTCAGTTCTGCTTGGTTACGTATATCGTTTTCCAGCCAACCTGAGTTAAGTTCCAGCTTTTGGTTGTACATGTAACCAAGCGCTTTTACACGCTCGTTATCACTCTTATCTTTGTAAGCTCCAAACACGATATCAGCATGATCCAGTTCCCATTCACGTGTAGCCACAGCAGAGATAGGCTTATCTTGAAGATCAATACCCTGTTCATGCAATCCAGGTAACACGATTGCTGTTCTACTCCAAACGCTGGGTATAGAAAGTAAGCTCAGAGAAGCAAGTGCAATGAGAGAAAAACAATGCGACTTCAACATGGGGTTATCTCACTCATACTTAGATGACTCGAATTAAAGGCCAGAATACAAAGAGAAATTATAGTCCATTCACAAAGTCCTAATCAGGAACCCGCCGATAGAAGGCTTTACCGGAAATCGAGGGGAGCCCGGCAAAAATGAGAAGGTCTGCGTCGGGTGTAGTACGCTCAAAGACTCAAAATTCCGTCTACACAAGCACAAAAGTAACCAGAATTTTAACCTTGTTTCGATTGCCATCATATTGTTGGATTTTCATCAACAATTTCAGTTAAAACCAACTGATTAAACCAGTCATATTCTCTGTTGTATTGATTGCTTATCATACAAAAATTTAACAAAATTAATTTTTATACATTTTTATTGCATAAAAAATCCTTTTGAGTAATATAAATGCCAAGTGACAATTAATGCGGTATGTCAGCATGACTATTCAGGTAAGCGGAATCAATAAATCCTACGGTGAGACACAAGTGCTTCACGATGTCAGCTTTAAGTGTGAAAGCGGCGAAACACTGGTGTTACTTGGTCCAAGTGGTGCAGGGAAGAGCTCTCTACTACGTGTTCTTAACCTTCTTGAAGGTGCGGATAACGGCAAGCTAAACATCGCAAATGATGTTTTTGATTTCTCTACTGAAATCAAAGAGAAACAAGGTTTAGCACTTCGTCGTAAAGTAGGCATGGTGTTCCAGCAGTACAACCTATGGCCACACATGACAGTGATGGAGAACCTGATTGAGGCTCCGGTAAAAGTCGCTGGCATGGATAAAGAAGAAGCGAAGAAGCAGGCAATGCAAATTCTTGCGACGCTGCATTTGGCAGACAAAGCGGATGCATGGCCGATGCAACTTTCTGGTGGTCAGCAACAACGTGTGGCGATTGCTCGTGCATTGATGATGAAACCGGAAGTCTTGCTTTTTGATGAACCGACCGCTGCGCTTGATCCGGAAATTACTAACCAAGTCGTTAAGATTATTAAAAATTTAAGCGAAACCGGAATTACACAAGTAGTTGTGACGCACGAAGTGGATTTCGCCAAGAAAATCGCTAGTCACGTACTGTATTTAGAAAAAGGACACATCGTTGAGCACGGCACAAATGATTCGTTTTCTAACCCGCAAACCGCCCAGTTTGCTGACTACTTAAATCACTAAATCACTAAATCACGTTTTTAAAGTTCAGTCTATTTAACAGATAAGCTCGGCTGTCATTGCGAGTGTCAGCCCACTAAGTACACACGGAGTATTGCAATGAAAAAGATTCTACTAGCTTCACTAATCGGCCTTTCTTCTGCAACTATGGCAGCAAACGCAGCAGCACAAGAAGAGATCAAATTCGCGATGGAAGCGACTTACGCACCGTTCGAATACATGGATGAAAACAACCAAATTCAAGGTTTTGATGTGGATCTGGCGAATGCATTATGTAAAGAAATGGAAGCAAAATGTACCTTCCACAACCAATCTTTTGACAGCCTGATCCCTGCATTAAAATTCAAGCGTTACGATGCGGCTATCTCTGCCATGGATATTACTGACGCGCGTTTGGAGCAAGTGAATTTTTCTGACCCTTACTACGACAACTCAGCAGCGTTTGTTTCTATCAAAGAAAAAGTGGCTGATCAAAAAGCACTAGAAGGTAAGCGTGTTGGTGTTCAAAACGGTTCAACACACCAAAGTTACCTAATTGAGCAAATGCCAGGTGTAACAGCGGTTCCTTACTCAAGCTACCAAGACGCATTCATCGATATGAAGAATGGCCGTATTGATTCTGTATTCGGTGACACAGCAGTCGTAGCAGAATGGTTCAAGAAAGAAGATAACCTAGCGTACGTTGGTGAGCACGTTACTAACCCTAAATACTTCGGTAACGGTTTCGGTATCGCAGTAAACAAAGGTAACGACGAGCTAGTGAACAAGCTGAACACGGCACTGAAAACAGTGAAAGCGAACGGCGAATACGACGTAATCTACAACAAGTACTTCGGTAAGTAATATGGCACTAACGGGTTACTCTTTATCGCTTGTTCAAGCTAGTTGGATGACTGTCCAGCTGGCCTTCACAAGCCTTTTAGTCGGTTTGATTCTGGCAGTGGTATTCGCCAGTGGTGAAATGTCTCGCCGCGTTTTCGTTAAATGGCCAATGACGGCGTTTGTGACGATTGTACGTGGTTTGCCAGAAATCCTTGTCGTGTTGTTTATCTATTTTGGTTCGACGCAGGTTCTGTTTTTAATCACCGGCGACTTTATTGAAGTTAGCCCGTTCTTGTCTGGCGTGGTGGCGTTGTCATTGATCTTCGCTTCTTATGCTTCTCAAACTCTACGTGGCGCATTAAAAGCCGTTGGAAGAGAGCAGAGAGAAGCAGCAAGTGCACTCGGCATCAGTCAAGCACACGCTTTCGTTCGCATTGTTTTGCCACAAGCAGTAAGACACGCGCTACCAGGCTTAACGAACCAATGGTTGGTTTTGCTGAAAGATACCGCGCTTGTATCACTGATTGGTGTAACGGATTTGTTGAAGCAAGCGCAGCTAACATCTGCAGCGACGCATGAAGCGTTTACTTGGTACGCAACCGCTGCGGCGATTTACCTAGGCATTACTTTGATTACACAACGTGCCGTCAAACTGATTGATAAGAAGTTCTCAATTCAAGGCATGAGCATGGGACAGGAGGCAACTGCATGAACGAACAACACGTTTGGCAAATGCTGGATGGCTTAGGCACTAGCCTTCAATTGACCGCCGCTTCCTTGGTTGTCGGCTGTCTCTTAGCTCTGATGATGACGCTGACTCTGATCCTACGTACTCCGGGTTTGCATTGGGTAAGTCGTGGCATCATCACCTTGTTCACAGGTACGCCTTTGTTGGTACAGATCTTCTTGGTGTACTACGGTCCGGGCCAGTTTGATGCTGTAAGAGAAAGTGTATTCTGGACATGGTTAAGCCAACCTTGGTTCTGTGCGATGTTAGCGCTAGCACTCAATACCGCGGCATACAGCACTCAGTTGTTCAAAGGAGCGTTTAACGCGATTCCTTCCGGTCAATGGCAAGCGTGTCGTGCATTAGGCATGAACAAAACCGCGACACTGAAGGTGCTGCTGCCATACGCCATTCGCCGCGCTGTTCCGGCTTACTCGAACGAAGTGATTTTGGTCTTCAAAGGCACCTCACTAGCAAGCACGATTACGATCATGGATCTGATGGGTTACGCGCAGCGCATTAATGCACAAACTTACGATACGTTGACGGTATTTGGTATTGCGGGCGCATTTTATTTAACGGTAAATGGTGTGCTAACTCTCATTTTCCGTCAAGTAGAGAAGAAAGCATTGGCGTTCGAAGCCGCATAAACCTTCAATCAACACTCAATTTAGTTCCACAGTGCCTCTGCAACTGACTCTCTTGCAGGGGCATTTTTTATATTCGTCATGGAAAATTCCTCAAGTTCCACCAAACTTAATTCAACGCAATTGCATTGGTGGCATCATGGAAAGAAGACACTTTTTAGCGCTGTGGACATTGTTGTTCGCACCCTCTCTAAAAGCGAAAACACCAATGCGGCCGACGCCAGCACAAACAGAAGGGCCATTTTATCCAGTGGTGGACATTCCTCTTCGTCAAAACTTGATTCTGCAATCGGAGGGCTTGCTTGGTGAGCCTATTGTGCTGCAAGGCAAAGTCGTAGATACAACAGGAAACCCCGTTTCAGGCATCAAGGTAGAAATCTGGCAATGTGATGGGCAGGGGATTTACGATCATCCTAAGCAGCCAAGTAATGATAAGTTTGATGCTCATTTTGCAGGCTTTGGCGCGGCAGAAACCCAATCGGATGGTCGCTACTTATTCCAGACTTTGTATCCAGTGCCTTATGCCACTCGTCCGCCGCACATTCACGTTAAGTTGTGGCGGGATAACCAAGAGCTCCTGACCACTCAGTTGTACTTAAAAGGCAATACTGGTGACGAATGGTGGGGTGGTAAAGCCCGTGATTATCTACAGTTTGAAACCATACGAATCGACGGGCGATTAACGGGCGAATTCAACTTTGTGATTGGTTAGCGAGTTTAGTTAAGCCATTAACTCAACCAATTGCGCCAAGCATTCTTTATCCAGTATCGGATGAGGCTCGACGCCCGTGACCAAAACGATATCCACGGAAGGTAGCGATGGCATATCGTCTAAGATCTTAAGATCCTCGCTAACGCTAATACTGCCCATCGCACCGATAGCCATGCCTGAACGTACAATCGCTCGTTGTGCAGAGGCCGTATTGCAACATGCCAGTAGTTGATAAGGAGTACCACGTTTGGTTAATCCGTCTACTGCTGCCGCATGGTATTTGCAGTCGGTTTGGAATAGGGCGAGAGGGAGAGGTTGGGCTTGCTCGATGTCAAAATCAGGATGAGCAATCCACACGCCTTTGTCGCTTGCTAGCCAGTAACCTTCCTCACTGTCCGGTGCTCTTGTCACAATAGCGGCGTCTAGCTTTCCTTCATCAAGTTTTTCTCTCAAGGTGATGCTCGGCTCACTAAAGACTTGAATCGAACATGTGGGCTCAGATTGCTGTAATACGCGGATGACTTTAGGCAGGATATTATCGTTGTAATCCTCGGGGCAACCCAAGCGAAGAGGGCGCTTATTTTCATAGCGTTTCACTTGTTTCAGTGCTTGATTGTGCAAGCTGACCAATTGTTCGGCGTGAGAGCGCAGTGCCAGCCCTGCTTCACTCAATACTAGGTTGCGACCTTCTTTTTCAAACAAGCTGACGCTGAGTTCGTCTTCCAGCTTACGCATTTGTGCACTGAACGCTGATTGGGTGCGATTGATCTGCTTGGCTGCTCGAGTGAAACTGCCCGTTTCTACAAAAGCAAGAAAGCTGCGTAACGCATCGATATCCATATCTAAAACTCATCCATCGTTTTTGTTGAAGTGTTCCATCAAAACTATCCGTTAGTCCCCTTAAATACAATCAGATATTGTGAATGGGTACTCAAAACACGAACCGCATGGAGGCGTCATGAAACTGTTTATTGCTAACCAAAACTACTCAAGCTGGTCACTGCGCGCATGGGTGATCTTTTCTCAATTCAAATTGGATGTGGAAGTCACTAAGCTGACGTTATTTACGGAGGATTTTTACAAGACCTTGGAAGGTATTACACCAACGGCTAAAGTACCGACCTTGGTGGATGGCGATGCAACCGTGTGGGATTCATTAGCGATTTTGGAATACGTAAACGAGCAATACCTGCAAGGTAAAGCATGGCCAAGCAACTCCGCAGAACGGGCTAAAGCACGCGCCATCGCTTCAGAAATGCACTCGGGTTTCTTTGATTTAAGAAACGAACTCCCAATGAATATCCGCGCGCGCAGAAAAGTCGATTTAACTGAAGGTGCACGTAAAGATATTGCACGTATTGACGCTATTTGGGCAGAACAAGCCAATCTGTATCCAGACGGCTGGTTATTTGGAGAATGGTCGATTGCAGATGCCATGTATGCACCTGTGGCATTGCGTTTCCAAACTTACGGTATCGAGCTATCGGAAGGTGCCAAAGCTTACCAACAGAAGGTGCTAGCAAGTGAATCTCTAAAGCAATGGTTGGAAGAGGCGAGCCAAGAAACGGATATCGTAGAAGAAGATGAAGCAGGGGTAGAAGTATAAGCGCATCTTGCGATCGCCTGTAGCAAGGGAAAGCATGACAAAGCACGCTTTCCTCTTCTAGGATGGTTGTCGTTTCCGGCGCGTTTAAGCTAGGTGTTCAACAATCGCTCTGCCTACGCCGTGTGCGCTCGTTGGGTTTTGACCTGTGATGACACGGTCGTCCACAATCACAAGCTCTTGCCATGGTTGCACTTTAGAGTATCGCGCTGCGCCACGTGCTAGAGACTCTTCCAATAGGAATGGGATGTCGTTGATGGTGCCGAAGTCGATCTCTTCTTCGCGAGTGAAACCTGTTACTGATTTAGACGCAAGCAGCTTTTCACCATTGCTAAGCGTGATAGGGAGAAGAGCGCCCGGACCATGACAAACTGCTGCCACAATACCGCCATCTTCATAGTGTTTCGCAGAAATCTTGGCAAAATCTTCGTTGCTCGCCAGGTCTGAAAGAAGACCAAAACCACCCGGATAGAAGATCGCATCGTAGTTGTCACCGTTGATTTGTGACACTGGAATCGTGTTGTTGATGCGGTTCTGGAAATCATCATCCGCCAAGATTTTCTCGTTTACTGCGTCGCCTTCGATGTCGGTTCCGTACAGTGGTGCTTGTCCACCTTTGATAGAGGCAATGTCGTAATCGAAGCCAGCACCCAGTAGCTCGCTAAGGGCATGAGTGAGCTCTGGCGCGTAAGTTCCGTTTGCTTGGTCAGTTTCACCAAGGGTCGCATGGTTCGTCACAATGATGAGTACTTTCTTCATGATGGTTTCCTTTTTGGCTTACGTGTATTTGTTGAACACCTTCATACTAATTGCTAAACAAATAAGTGATAATACGATTAATTGGCAAAACATTATTGCTATATAGCAAAGGTAAGTATGGACAGTTTTGAAGGCATCAATGAGTTTGTTACGGTTGCTGAGAGCTTAGGGTTTTCTGCAGCGGCAAAACAGTTAGGTTGCAGTACCAGTCACGTCAGCCGCCAAGTCACAAGATTAGAAGAGCGACTAGGTGTCGCTTTGTTAGCGCGTTCGACAAGAATGGTGAGTCTAACGGAAGCGGGGCAAGCGTATTATCAGCAGTGTAAAGAATTGGTTATTGGACTTCAGCAAGCCAATGAGCAACTCACCACGCAGCAAACTCAATTGAGCGGTACGTTACGCGTGAGTGCCGCTGGTGCGTTTTCTGAGAACCATGTAGCGCCTGCCTTGATGGCGTTTGCCAAGCAACATCCTAATCTCACGGTGGAGATCAACTTCAACACCAGTATGGTCAACTTTATCGAAGATGGTTTCGATTTTGCCATTCGTTACGGCAGGTTGAATGATTCAGGCTTGGTTGCGAGAAAGCTGGTGGATCGTCCCATGGCTGCGGCAGCCAGTCAGCGTTATCTTGATGAACATGGTTTGCCAACGCACCCTGAGCAACTCAAGCGTCATAGCTGCATTATTGCCAACAAAGACGTTTGGTTGTTTGAAAAAGACGGCAAGCCTTTAGATGGCGTAAAAGTGCAGGGCAGGTGGAAGAGCAATAACGCACACACGGTTTTGCAAGCCTGTGCGGAAGGGTTAGGCGTGGCGTACTTACCCAAGAGCAGTTTCAACGATGCTATTTCGTCTGGTCGTTTGGTTCCAATCCTTGAACCCTATTGGGGAAGTGGTAACAGCAGCTGGATTGTGTATCAGAATCGTCACTTTTTGCCACTAAGAGCGCGATTAGCTATCGATTTTCTGCTTGAACATTTTGCCGATTGGCAGGAGTAATGATGCTCTGCCAATCGGTTTATTTATCCATTTGTTAGATCGTAAACATACTAACGTTTCTACATGTTTTGATAGCTCGGTCCGCCGCCACCTTCTGGTGCTTTCCATGTGATATTTTGCGAAGGATCTTTGATGTCACAGGTTTTGCAATGCACGCAGTTTGCGGCATTGATTTGGAACATTCGCTCGCCTTCGACTTCTACCACTTCATACACACCAGCAGGGCAGTAGCGCTGGCTTGGCTCATCAAACTTCTTCAAATGGACTTGAATTGGAATATGAGGATAGGCGAGTTGCAAGTGGCAAGGTTGATTTTCTTCGTGTTGTGTACCAGACAAAAATACTGATGAGGGTTTATCGAAGCTGATTACACCATCTGGTTTCGAGTATTGAATAGGTTGGCACTCATCAATTGGTTTCAGCTGTTCGTGATCGTGCGAAGGATCTGTGATTGTCCACGGGATTGGTTTCTTAAGCAGAGGCTGCCACAGATTGTGTTCGAAGGTGGAAAGTGCGCCGCCGAGTACGCTGCCGAATTTGTGAATGTTCGCACCAAAGTTGCGTGTGTTACTGAGTTCTTCATACAACCATGAATCTTCAAACTTGGTTTGGTAATCCGGTTCCGAATTGGATTGTGTGAATGCTTCGGCAATGGCTTCTGCGGCTAACAAACCGGATTTCATCGCAGTATGGCTGCCTTTGATCTTAGCGACGTTTAAGGTGCCCGCATCACAACCAATCAATAAACCGCCGGGGAATTGCTGTTTCGGCAGAGAAGACAGTCCGCCTTTCGCAATGGCTCTTGCGCCGTAAGCGATGCGTTGAGCGCCTTTCAAATGTTGTTCGATTGCAGGGTGGTGCTTAAAGCGTTGAAATTCGTCAAACGGACTTAAGTAAGGATTGCTGTAATTCAAGTCGACAATAAGCCCGACAGCGATTTGGTTGTTCTCCATGTGATAGAGAAAACCGCCGCCTGTGGTATTTGTTTCACTCAAGGGCCAGCCAGCGGAGTGGATAACACTGCCAGATACATCCTTACTGTCAGTGGGTAACTCCCATATCTCTTTTAGGCCAAGCGCGTAGTGCTGTGGTTGCTTTCCTGCGTCTAGGTCGAACCTTTGAATAAGTTCTTTACCCAGATGTCCGCGACAACCTTCAGCAAAAAGGGTGTATTTTGCCCTTAGCTCGATACCTGGTTCAAAGTTAGGTTTGGCCTGGCCGTTCTTATCTAGTCCCATATCGCTCGTGTTAATGCCTGTCACGGCGCCAGTCTGATCATAATTGATGCTTGCAGCGGCAAAGCCCGGAAAAACTTCCACCCCAAGATTTTCTGCTTGGTTAGCGAGCCAACGGCAAAGGTTGGCAAGGCTAATTACGTAATTATTCTCGCCATTTATCATTGGACGCGGTGTAAGGATGTGAGGAACTCGAATATGGTTTTGTTCAGTAGTAAGATAAAGGAAATTATCTCGTTGAACCGAGGCTGCTAGCGGGGCCTCCATTTCTTTCCAGTCGGGGAAAAGCTCATCTAAGGCACTAGTTTCAAAAACAGCGCCAGATAAAATATGTGCGCCCACTTCTGAGCCTTTTTCTACAACGCAAATTGAAAGTGCGTCACCTTCACTGTCTTGGTTGAGTTGAGCTAGCCGACAAGCGGCGCTTAAGCCTGCGGGTCCGGCCCCCACGATCACGACATCAAACTCCATGCATTCTCGTTCCATCTTTATGCTTCCTTTCTATTATCGTCATCTGCGTGACAGGTTTTTGGTTTCTATACAGAAAACTATAGCTCAGTTGACGTTAACGTGAAGTGGACTAAGCTCAAGTAATGGATCTGACGTGTTATATGAGGCATGACCATGGAAGACCGACCATTAGCAACACTTGTGCTCGCAGAGCATGACAACCAATCGTTGGCTGTAGGGACGCTGTGTGCAATTAAAGCGGCATTTGAGATTAAGGATGATGATAAATCGCTTCCTGTTTCTGTGTTGCTTATTGGATATCAGTGCCAATCAGTTTTGGATGAGTTGAATTGCGTTCAGGGTGTTGCAGAAATTATCTGGGTTGATGCGAAGGGATATGAACATGGCTTAGCGGAAAATATCGCACCTTTGATCTCACAAGTAGCCAAAAACTACTCACACATTCTTTCTCCTGCCAGTACATTTGGTAAGAATGTGATGCCTCGTGTGGCGGCGTTGCTTAATGTTGGTCAACTTTCTGACGTGATGACAATCGAGTCTATCGATACGGTGATTCGTCCAATTTATGCTGGAAATGCATTGGCGAGAGTCACGTCGAATGATCCCTATAAAGTGATGACCATAAGAAGTACGGCTTTTGATGCCGCAGAGCTATCTGACACGCCAGTTGTCCCTAAGCTTACTCAAGTCGACACGGTGATTATCAATAAACTTAGTGAGTTTGTTTCGCAACAAACGCCAGAAAGTGAGCGACCAGAATTGCCAGCGGCTAGAGTAGTGGTGTCGGGGGGGCGTGCATTCGGGAGTAAAGAGAAGTTTGTTTTAGTAGAACAATTGGCTGACAAGCTAGGTGGAGCGGTAGGGGCGTCACGAGCGGCGGTCGATGCGGGCTATGTGTCTAATGACCATCAAGTTGGGCAAACCGGCAAAATTGTTGCACCGGAGTTATACATTGCCGTCGGAATTTCTGGCGCGATCCAGCATTTGGCGGGAATGAAAGATTCCAAGGTGATTGTTGCAATTAATAGCGATCCTGATGCGCCTATTTTTGACATTGCAGATTATGGATTGGTCGGCGATTTGTTTGTGGTAATGCCTGAGCTGTTAGAGAAGCTGTAGATATAGTCTTGTTCCCTAAAACAAAAGGCTTCCAAATTGGAAGCCTTTATCATTTGATTTTTATAAGTTACTTTTCGCTCGGACGTTGCAGGTGCTCTGCAAGTACTTTCGTAAACCTTGCAGCTTCACCACCAGTACAAGCGCGATGATCAAACGTTACGGATAGCGGCATTGCTTTCACCGAAATTGCTTGACCGTTTCTTATCACTACTCGGTCGAGTATTCGGCCCGCGCCGACAATAGCGACTTGTGGCGGTGTGACGACAGGTGTTGCGTAAATACCGGCAATCGCGCCGAAGTTGGAAAGCGTAATCGTCGCGTGCTGCAATTGCTCACGACCGATTTTTCTCTCTCTGATCCCTTCAACGGTTTGATCGAGCCAACGACGAACATCTTGTGGCTCGTATTCATCTGCGTGGCGCAAGACTGGTACGTACAATCCATGACGGCTATCTACTGCAATTCCTACATTGACCGTTGTGTGTACACAGCGTGTCATGGTTTCGGCATCAAACCAAGCGTTTAAAGCAGGCTCTTCTTGACACGCATGAACAATCGCTTGAACAAGGCGGATACTGATATCTTCGTTTGGCAGCCAATCTTCCAACAACGCTTCTTCCGTAATGGTTACGGCAGCAACATGTTCGTGCGATTCGGTCATAGACGATACCATGGTACGTCGAGCACCTTTCAAAACTTCGGTGCCTGGACGCTGTTTTCCGGCTTCGTCGTAAATATCGGCATCTACGATAAGTCCGTTCGGGCCACTACCTGACACAAGGTTAAGATCTACCCCAAGTTTTTGTGCCAACAAGCGAGCCGAAGGCAGGGCGGTAACGAGGTTACTTTCTGTCGTGTTGTGGTTGCCACCAATCCAGAAATCATCAACGTTAACATGATGCGCTTGGTGAGAAACGCTACCGACGACGGTTGCGGCGTCAGCAGTGGCTTTTTTCTCTGCCGTTACTTCTCTCCCGGCACCTGTTTCATCAATCTCTAGCAGTAATGCACCAATATTGACGATTTCACCTTCCTCACCATGACGGCTGACCACACGGCCCGAATAGGGGGCAGGGACGTCGACCGTCGCTTTTGCTGTCTCTACGGTTAAGATCACTTGATCTAATTTAACCATGTCACCGACATTAACGTGCCATTTTACAATTTCTGATTCAGCGAGGCCTTCGCCGAGATCGGGTAAGTTAAACGTCTTCATTTCCAATCCTCCACGAGTTCGCGCGCTGCGGTCACAATGTCTTCTTCCTGAACCATGAAATAATCTTCGTTACGGTAATAAGGCATAATGGTGTCCATTCCAGTTACTCGTTTAGGTGGGGCTTTAAGTAAGCACATGGCGTGTTCAGCGGTTCGAGCTAATAGCTCAGATCCCACACCACAAGTTTTACTCGCTTCATGAACAACGAGTAAACGTCCAGTTTTTTCTAGTGAGCTGAAAATCGTCGCGGTATCAATTGGCTTAATACTCGCCAAATCAATCACCTCGACTTCAATTCCCTGACTAGACAAGGTTTGCGCGGCCTGAAGTGACTCTACGACGCATGCGCCCCAAGTAACGAGCGTGATATCTCGCCCCTTGCGTAAGGTGAAGCAGGTGTCGAGTGGGAGTGCTTCGCCGTTATCAACGACTTCAGATTTAACGGTGCGATATATGCGCTTCGGTTCGAAGAACATGACGGGATCATTGCTTCTAATTGCAGCGAGAAGTAAGCCGTATGCGCGTTGTGGAGAAGAAGGAATCACCACTTTAAATCCAGCAGTGTGAGCAAATAACGCTTCCACGCTTTCTGAGTGGTGTTCCGGAGCGTGGATACCGCCGCCAAATGGCGCACGGAAAACCGCGGGACAAGTGAGCCGACCGCGAGTTCTGTTACGCATTCGAGCCGCGTGGCACATTAAGTGCTCCATCGCAGGAAAAACGAAACCTTGAAACTGAAATTCGGCGACAGGTCGTAATCCTTGCGTTGCCATACCGACCGCAACCCCGCCGATTAAGGCTTCAGCGAGTGGCGTATCGATGACTCGTTTAAGACCAAACTCTTGCTTGAGTCCGACAGTGGCACGAAATACACCACCATTATCGCCCACGTCTTCACCTAATACGACAACATTGGGGTCTTGTTGCATTTCGTGGTGCAGGGCAAGGTTTACTGCTTCAACCAACGTTAGCTCAGCCATGTCTGCCTCCCTGCATTCTCATTGCCTTGTTGATGAGTTCATCTCTTTGTGCATGAAGCTCTTGAGGTAGCGATTCATACAAATAATCGAAACCGGTTTCTGGTGCTTGTGGCGGTAAGCTCAGATAGCGTTCAACAGCTAACTCTACTTGCTCTTTACAGTAATCTAGCCATTGCTGTTCTTGTTCGTCGCTCCAAGCGCCTTGATTAAGGAGATACGTTTTAAGACGTGCGATAGGTTCGTATTGCCATGCGGTTTGAACATCATCTTCTTTACGATAACGAGTCGCATCATCGGCCGTAGTGTGGTCACTCAGTCGGTAACTCACCGCTTCGATGAGTGTTGCGCCTTTCCCTTTTCTTGCTCTCTCAAGGGCGGTTTTAGTTGCATCATAAACGGCGACGACATCGTTACCATCGACAGTAATACCCGGTATACCTGCACCTTGCGCTTTTTCTGATAAGAAATCGGCGGCACATTGGAGACTACGCGGCACTGAAATTGCCCACTGGTTATTGTTTACGACGAAAACAAGTGGAATATTCCAAGTACCTGCGCAGTTTATTGACTCAAGAAAGTCCCCTTTGGATGTACCACCATCGCCGCACATGACTAGCGCAGCTTCATGGTTACCTTGAATTTTTAGCGCGGAAGCCACCCCGACAGCATGCGTACATTGCGTCGCTATGGGTACACAGTAGGGAAGGTCTCGGCTAGGAACCGGACTGCCCTCAGGAGCAAAATCACTCCCGCGCTCATCGCCACCCCAGTATTGAAGGTTCTTTTCCATGCCAATGCCACGACACCACATCGCAGGCATATCGCGGTAGTAAGGGACAAACACATCATCGGCTTTAAGTGCTCTGCCGACCGCAATGCCTATGGCTTCCGCGCCTAAGTGTGAGGGATAGGTCCCTAGCTTACCGGTGCGTTGCAAGGCAACTGCTTTGTTGTCGTAAGTGCGAGTTAATACCATGTCTCGGTAAAACCCGACCAATGTTTCAGTGTCAGCCCAGTTGGGTAGTTGGCCGACGAGGTCCCCACGATGGTCGATAAACCGATGCATGGGTAATGCCTGAACGTTCATCTCAAGCTCCTTTTGACGCTGCGGGTCTTTTGGACTGCAGCTGTTCATACAAAACCAGAGTTTGTATGGGTACTCAAACTCTGATATCAGCGCAAAGGCCATACCTAAGGTTGCGTGTGCTTTCGATAGCGGTAGGCATCTGTTCGTTCCTTAAACTATTTGTCGATAACATCGCTGCGACTATTTCACCGCAAGATACAGAGAAAGGCTTTTCTGTATCTAACCCTCTAACTAAATCGTGGTATAGCTAGATACAATAAGTGTAAACAAATTGTTAAATTATGCTTCATTTTGACTTTCGATCAGTAGTAAAGTTTTGCTTACACCCTGATTTTGCAGAGTAATATGCTGATATTTTGTTGGTGGTATTTTTAAACTCGAATTTAATTACTGGTTAATGAAACATATTTGCAACAAAATTTGGCTGTAAAATTTGACAAAGTGAGTCATTATTAATGAATCAACTCAAACAGTTGCTATATGATGAATTGCAAATTTTTGTTGTGCTCGAAGCCTCGACCTTATGAGAATGCATAACTTCTTCCCAACTGAGTGGAATCAAGGTAGGGTGACGGCATTACAAATGTATACCCTCGGCAGTCCTTGAGCTTATCCAAAGTAGGTGGTGCTCAAGCGGAAGTGATTATGGAGAAGTTATGTACCACGCTCATGTTTATTTTCCCCTAAGAGAACAAGATAAAGCGCAAGCCTTGAACGAGATCATCCGTCAAGAGCGTCAAGATGTGCTGCGTGTGTTTCCATTAGTTGGAAGGTTAGTTGGCCCACACAAAATGCCGATGTTTGAAATTCACCTAGAATCATTGAGTGAAGAGTTCTTGGCGTGGCTTGATACGATTCGAGGCGATTTTTCTGTGCTTATTCACCCAGTAAGCGAAGAAGAGTTGCTCGATCACACAGAACGCGCGATTTGGTTGGGCAGAGAGATTGGTGTATTTGAAGAAAAGTTAGAGAAATAGTTGCCTTCTCGCCCATGCATGACCGCTTTGAATCCTTCTCTTCTCATTGCGGTCGCAGCTTCTGCTTAACGCCTCATCTTCATTGATGGGTGCGGAATCCCTCTCTTACGCTTTGCTGTAGCCATTTTTGTGCTAAACCTAAAAGTAGGCTTTCGAACTTCACGCACAAAGCGTGAAAATATCGCTGTTTAGCATGCCATTAAATGAGTTTTGGTGGTAATAAAATAATAAGTCTTTGATAAATCAAATAGGTATAGCAGGGAAGTGCAGTTTACGACCCCAACGCCATTGGCAGTGGCGCCGATAATTTCTGAGGGGGAAGGGTATGTTTTCAATACTCTTGGTTATACTTGCACTCTATATATTTTGGCTGTTGTTTCGCAACGGGCCTGAGTTTGCCGAGCGTACCGCCCAAAAAAAACGTGACTGGGTAGGGCCTACCGCCAACAAAGAAGAATGGCGAGGATTTTGTAGGGATGTATTTCAGCCGTTCAGTTCTCAAACGACTTTCTACGCTATTGCTTATTTTGCCAATTACGTAGCAGCAGCGAACGCAATATCTTGGTCAACGATATACGAAGGCGATTATCCGGTCATCATAAGCCGATTTGGTAGCTACTTCATTTTAAGCACGCATGATGCACTGGTCGTAGCTGGGTTTATTGCGCTTGCTTTCTTTATCATTAATTGGCAACTTGCCATGCGCTGCTCCGGTATTCTTAGCCAGTATCTAGTGCGGATTCTTATTATTAATCAAAAGCGCTTTGTCGCGATTAGCTTGGTGTTTTGCAGCTACTTTTCGTACCTACTGACGCTTGGTATATTCTGGCTGTTCCATGATGGGTATTCAATCTGGCATGGATTAATGCTTAGCCCTGTGTTCCTGCTGTTAGCTTTATTGGTAGCGGTTGTTGTGCCATCTGCAAAAAGAGAAAATAGTGTACCTAAGTAATCCCGAGATGGTTTGTTCAGCGGGAATAGTTTGGCTTGTAGACTAGGTAGTGATGTAAAGGACTAGCCAGTCTAAATCACGAAGCGGCAACAAAGTATACGAGCCGAGATCTTTACTTCATCAGGTATTTGGATGGCTTTGGGGCGTTTACTTAAGCAAGGTAGGCTGCACTTTTAACTCGATCAGATTATCACGTTCTGGTTTAGCCTTATCGAATGACAAAATAAAGCTGCAATTCGATAACCCTAGACAAGATGATATGTCTTCGTAAAAGGGTGAAGTGTTCGTACTGGGAACTTAGAATTAAAAAACGCGGCCAAAGAATAGCCGCGTTTATTAGAATAAGAGATTTAACTTTCTGTCACAGGTTCAGAGGCTTGTTCAGCGCTTGAATCCACAGCTTTTACAAGTAGTAGACCAACACCTCCAACGATGGCACCACATAGAATAAACACTAAGCGCCCCCATACTGGGTTAGGTAGCAGAGCCATAAACATGACACCTATACCTGCGACCGCGATAAGTTTACCCAGCATTTGACGTTGCTTGTTATCGAGCTTTCTCTGTGCCACTGATTCCGCTACAAGAGGCGTTGATAGGTTTTCAAAGAACTTATCGACATCTGCTTGACGTTTGTCAGTTAGAGGTTTGTAGAATAGAGTCGACAACATGAAGAAGCCACCAGTTAGCGTCATGTGTCCGATTAGACCTATTGCTACTTTCACATCAGACCATTCTCGGCTAGTCAACTCCTCAAGGCCAAACGCCGATGACACCATATCAGCTGTGATAACAAACCCAACAAGGTAGGAAACGATGCCACCCACGACTAGAGTTCCCCAACCGGCCCAGTCTGGAGTTTTCTTGATAAAGAAGCCTAAAAACGCTGGAATTGTCATTGGGAACCCGATGAGCGCACCAACGTACATCATAGTGTCGAATAGACTCAGACCTTTTAGAGAGTTTATAAACTGCGCGATTAGAATAATTGCAACGCCAAATACCGCCGATGTTGCTTTAGAAACAGCGACTAGCTCTTTCTCTGATGCTTGGCCCTTACGAACGATCGGTTCATAAAAGTTCTTTACGAAAATACCTGAATTGCGGTTAAGACCAGAGTCCATAGAGGACATCGTAGCAGCAAACATTGCAGCGACCAGAAGTCCAACCATACCTGCTGGCATGTACTCTTGAACGAAATATAGGTACGCGAAGTCGCCTGCTTTGTTACCAGCATCTGGATAAGCTGCCGCTAAATCAACACCTTGGCCTGCAATATACCAAGAAGGCATGAACCAAATGAAAACTCCACCCAGCATCAATACACATGCTAGCAAAGCTGCTTTTTTTGCATTTTTAGAGTCTTTTGCAGCTAGGTAACGGTAAGAGTTCAACATATTGTTTGTAATAGAGAACTGCTTAACGAAGATAAAGAACGCCCAAATACTAAAGATGCTTAAGTAGTTCAGGTTGTTACCTGCAACAAAGCTCCCACTTTCTGCGACTGGGAAGTTAGAGATAATTTCAGTAACGCCACCACCTTGAACAATAGCAACGGCTGCACATGTGATCGTTACCGCCATGATGATGACCATTTGCATGAAATCGGAGGCGATAACCGCCCAAGAGCCGCCAGTTACCGACATCGCAAGTACAACTAAACCGGTAATCCAGATGGTTGCTGTCATATCAAAACCAAAAATACCTGAAGCTATAATAGCAAGGGCGTTAAGCCATACACCTGCAGAGACAACACTGTTTGGCATCGAAGACCAAGTAAATACTTGTTCGTTTGTTGTACCAAAACGCATACGAATGGCTTCTATGACAGTTACGACGCGTAACTGACGAAATTTCGGTGCAAAGTAAGCGAAGTTCATGAAGTAACCAAACGCGTTTGCAAGGAAAATAATGGCGACAGCAAAACCATCATTGTAGGCTTTACCAGCGGCGCCAGTAAATGTCCAAGCAGAGAATTGAGTCATAAACGCCGTTGCTCCAACCATCCACCAAAGCATGTTGCCGCCACCTCGGAAGTAGTCGCTTGTAGTACTAGTAAAAGTTCTGAACATCCAACCTATTGCGATTAAGAATAGAAAATAGATGCCCACAATGAGAGTATTGAGTTCCATCTTTAGACCTTTGAAGTAGTTTATTGTCCTAAGTAATAGTAACGTTCGTTCCTCTTATTTGTAGTACAATAACTCAAAACCGTGACCAGTAAGGCGTAATAAACCCTTTAATTAATCATACAAGTGATCGGTGTCAGATATTGCTTTTCTCTGAAGCTGCTAAAAGTGTCGAGTTTAGGTATGGGTTCTATGAATATACTTATAAAGAATCTTAAGTCCTCTAATAAGAATGGACGCGGATTTATGCATATCTGGCAGAGGGATATAACATCGATTGATGTAGGATTGTTAAAAAAAAGCCCATGCAAGCCTGTACTGCATGGGCCAAACGGTACTAGTACCGCGAGCTGTCGGCTGAAGTTCGCAACAGCGGCTTTACATGATTACTAACCACTACAGATGACGTTCGAGGGGACATCACCTGAATTCGGTTGTTTATGTAACGCTGCTAGATCTTCGACAATCATTGCGCACATGCAATGCTAAGCTCTCTAAAATGTAGTTATGATATGGAGCAACTAATCAGTTTACACTCGCTCTGATGTTGGCAAGTGACAATGGCTATTCGCTGCATTTTGCTAACGTCGCCTCCATTAATGATATTGTATTATTAATCAAGGTAAATGCTGATGATACCAAATTGTGACAGAGAACATGTTTAGCAAATAGGCCTGTGATCTGGATGATTACAGGCTAAGCCGGTAAAGGGGCCCGACTGTCGCTTTTGTCTGAGGTGCGATACGGGTTTGTTGAACTAATAGTAACTCTGCAGTTGCAATTGCATCTGCAAGTGCATTATGGCCGTTGTAAGCGGGTAACCCGTAACGTTCCCTTGTCGCTGCTAGAGTCACATCTGATTCATCGGAAGCATTGATAGCTCTTTGTAACCTTTTTTCTATTCGCAAGGTGTCTATCCAAATGAGCGGCAACTCTTTTATGTTGAAAACTCGCTGTAAATATTGATTAATAAAGCTAGTTTCGACTATACATCCGTGCGCAACAATAACTTTGTTTTCTGCTGCTTTAAAGAATGTCCGCATTGCTTCATGAATAGAGATTCCATCAGTCAGCATTTGTTGGGTAATATGGTTAACAACTATGGTTTCGGGCTTAATTTTTGAGTCGCTATGTACATAAAGGTGTTGGCTTGTTGCTAAGTCAATATGGCCTTGTCGAATCTCTACCCAGCCCATGGAAAGAATGACTTCTTCCTCACTGTCTAAGCCAGTTGTTTCAAGATCAAGAACGATGAACTCAGTGTCAAAAGCTCGTTGATTTACGTCCAGATTTGGCGAGCGAAGCAGCTTTTTAAGATAAAGAGGGATGTGCTTCTTTTTACAGTGCTTTTGTCTCTGACGATTTTTTCGTGTCAATGGATGAAAGTACTCAAGTAAGCGCTTCATTATCGGCTCCCAAAACGGAGTTTGGCGACTTCTTGTAGATCTGCAATGATGCGGAACGCGTCTTTTAAATGTTGACGTTCAAAACTACCGAACGTATTGGGGTCAATGTGGTTATTTGGCTCATCTCCACTTTTTAGTGCTTCTAATTGATGGGCAAATCGAAACGACAAGATGAATTGATATGCGTTTATTATATTTTTGTACGCGTCATGGCTGAGCAGCCCTTTTTCGTTAGCTGCTTTAAAACGCTCATCAGTTGCAGTGAGGTCACATTCAACTGCAAGACCATAAATCCTTGCAAGATCAATGATTAGATTAATCGCGTATTTTTTTACGTCGAGCGTTTTCTTGTTCTCTCCCGATTTTTGTAATACCAGGCTATTGAATATTCCTAGCGGTGGGTTTGTTTTCACCGCATCGTTAACTAACATCGTAAGGAATTCTCTATTAGCGTTGATGTTAGAGTGAAGCTCATCGCGGAGTATCTGTTCAAAGTCTTTGTTTCCATAAACGGTTCGGATTTCTAAAAAGACACTGATATTGAGGAGGCGCTCGTATTCAGGATTTGCCACCCATTTCTTATAGTACTTTTTCCAAACAGAGAGAGGCTGGCACCATTTAGGGGTCGCTGCCATAAATTTCCCTGGACACAATGGATAGTTACATTTATTCAGACCATTACTTACTATCATTGCTAAATGTTTGAAGTAGATACGGTCGTTATCTGTTGCCGAATCATCTAATACGATGGCGCTATCTTGATCTGACAGCATATGTACTTCTTGGCGAGCATGAGAGCCTGCCACAATCCAAGAGAAGTCACAGGGAGGTGTTCCCAACTTATCAATGGCTATTTGTATTAACCTACGAGTGTACGCATCCATAATCATGGTCATCACTTTACCAATGATTTCTGGTGAAACCCGTCCTTCGACTAATGCTTCAAAAATAGCTTGGCGCTCAGACGTAAAACTAGACAAAGCTTTGACACTGCCAGCATATTTGATCTTTTCAATTAAAAATATTGCTTGGACTCGATGGTTTTGAACCAAGTGCGTTGTTGTCAAAACGCCAACGACGTTATTGTCTTTGACTAGGGGTAAATTTCTTATGTTGTGCTGCATCATAATGGAGGCAGCATGCAGAACTAAATCGTCAGGATGAATTGTTTTAGGATCAGGCGACATGACTTCGACGACTGGTGTTGAGATGCTTAATCCTTTAGCGATGACTCGCTTTGTCATATCTCGGTCGGTAATCAGTCCAACTATTTTATTATCACGATAAACGACAGCGCAGGGAGAGCACTTATCGATCATCTCGTTGGCGACTGACTGAATGGATTGCTCAGCGGTTACAATTGCAACTCGACCACTAGCAACTTCCTCTACACGCCGAATAAACAACCCTTTTTCTTTGTTAGACCACACGACATCTAATGCTGACTTTAGCCGTACCTGAGCTTGTGATGCAAAATGTTCAGCACATTCAGGATGAGAAGTGCACAACTTTTTCAGCGCAGCATTTGGAATTACATAAACTAATGAATTTTCGATTGCAATTGCTTTGTATTCTTTTCCGCTTTCGACTTCGTTACCAAGAAAAGTGAAGCCAAACAAATCTTCCGGACCAAGTTTAGCTCTCAATATGCCATCAGATTTACGCTGTTCGATAGAGCCAGTTCTAATAATATAAAGTGACTTTTCGTTCTTAGAAGAATACTGATCAACAACATCCCCCTTGCTTAAATAAGTGATCTTAACAGATGAAGCAAGCTCGCGAAGTGCACCTTTAGGTACCTTGTCAAACGGATCAATCTGGCTGATAAACTGTATGATATTTGGCAGTAGCGAGTCGGTCATAACACAACATTCTCAAAATACATTTGTATTACTATATATCAAAATGTTGATGGTGTGCCATAAAGAATGGAGGAAACGAAATTAAAAAAGCACGCGAGATGCGTGCTTTTGCCTAGTTATTAGATCGCCCAAGCCCTAAGCTTAACTGGCTTCAGGTAAGCGATGTTTTGACTCCAACAAGTGGTTAGCCGAAGCTTGACGTGCTTTTTCAGCATTGCCTGCCATTATTGCTTCATAAATCTCACGATGTTCTTCGATGCACGTATTGCCTTCCTCAGATGAGTGAGCAATAAAGTTAATGAACATTGTAGTCAGAACATGCCCAAACGGTAAGAAAAAGTCGTTTCCGGTTGAGTTAAAAATAATGCTATGGAAACGAATATCTACATCCATCCAGCGCGCTTTGTCCAGTTCGTCTGCTTTAGCGACTTCCAACATATCTTGGAATGCTTCTGATAGCTGAATTCGCTGTTCCGCAGTGGCATTTTTCGCTGCGAGTGCACAAGCTTCAGGCTCTATCGCGCGTCGTAACCCCAAAAATTGATGACAGAACTGATCTATCTCTGTTAGACCGTCCATCCATTCAATTAATTGTGGGTCTAAAAAGTTCCAGTACGCTCGGTTGATGACTCGAGTACCAACTTTTGGACGTGACTCGAGTAAACCTTTTGATGTTAAAAGTTTTACGGCTTCACGCAAAGCTGTGCGACTGATACCAAACTGTTCACACAGGGACATTTCTCCTGGAAGAATGGACCCTTGAGGGATCTTGCCTGACAAAATGCTACGAGCAATTTCGCGAGCTACTTGCACATGTAAGCTGCGCTTGGAACCGGAGATAGAATGAAATTCACCAGACATAAAATCACTTATCGTTAAAATTGTATTATTTAAGCTTGGACTATATCATCCAAAGTGTAGCTCACCAAGAAGATGTTTACGTAATAACAGTTGTCTTCACAAATCCATTTTGAATCTCCGACTGCTTTATGAAGCCTTCATGATTATGATACTTAGCGTATAACAGATGAGGCCACTGATTCTTACATCATTCCTTATTTATTTGTTAGCTCAATATGTTAGTTAACTCTAGTCGCGCCTACTTATTGTACTCACTGATTTTCAATACACAGCACACAATTTGAATAGAAGGTCAGGTTTCTTGTTAAATAAAGTGATATTGTATTATTATATACTAAAGATCGGTGTGCATGATGTTACTACTCGACCATTCAATATTGAGTTTGGCCAATATACCTCGCGAGTAAAAATCATATTCATAAGATCGTTAGATTTTAGACGCTAAATAACAGTGCTTTACATTTACACAGAAAGTCTCCGCCTTCAAAGCGTGTTTCATTTGGCCTTTTCTAATTATTAGCTAAACAAGTCGTTTAGGCTGCTAGCAATGAGGAATATAGATGGCAGAGTTTTCACTTCTCGGGAATTCAAATCACAAGATACATGTACAAGTAGCAAGACAGATTTCTCGCAAAATATTGTCAGGAGAATTAAGTCAAAATGAGAAGCTCCCGAGTGAAATAGAACTGTGTAAGTTGTTTGGTGTTAGTCGGACAGCACTACGAGAGTCGACGAAGTTGCTGTCTGCTAAAGGCTTAATTATCTCTAAACCAAAAGTTGGAACTACGGTACTACCAAGAAACTATTGGCATTTTCTTGATCCTCAACTCTTAGAGTGGATCCAAGATTTAGAAGATACTAAGCCGTTTCTATCTCAGTTTTTAGGATTGCGTAAAGCCATAGAACCAGAGGCGTGTGCGCTGGCAGCCCAAAATGCCAATGCTGAGCAAAGAAAGCTGTTGTCAATTGTATTTCAAAGAATGACGATGGCAGCACGATGTCACGATTATGATGAGTGGATTGCTAACGATCATTTGTTTCATCAAACGATATTCCTTTGTACCGATAACCAATTCTACGTTCCCTTCAGCAATATACTTTCGACCATATTTAAGGTGTTTATTGACAAGTCAGTTGAAGGAGGGAGGTTCTGCCTTAATGAGCACCGTGCAATTTATGATGCAATTATGGTCGGAAACTCATTTCAAGCTCGTTTAGCCTCTCAAACGCTGTTAAATGATGAGAATCAGAGGCTTTCCGACGCCGTGAATAGTTAAGAGCTTGCGTACATTTTATTGACTAAAAAGAGTTTTCTGTCGTTTCTTTTTGTCATGAACTTTGCCTAATGACAGAGCTCTTTAGTTTAAACGTTTAACCTCATTACAAAGGTTTACTAATGTTTTCCCAACCATATATAAAGAAAAACTTATCTCTTGCTTGGCCGCTTGCTCTTAATGCTTTGTTGATGCAATCAATGCTTATGATTGATACGCTGCTTGTTACGCCATTAGGTGAAGTTTCACTTGCTGCTATGGGGATTGCTACAACAATAGTTTCTTTTGTTTTAGGTATCCAAATAGCTCTAGCAAATGGGTCTCAATTGGTACTTAGCCGTGCCGTAGGCTCTGGTCATTATCTATCGTTAAATAAAGGTTTCTGGGCAGCTTTAGTTATCAACGTTCTAGTCGCATCCTTATTCTGGCTGTTGATTACTGTCTTTGATGAAGCGTTAATCAGTAAGTTGACGGATAACGTTGATCTCTATGCGGAGACAAAATGCTACCTTGCAATTGCTAAGTTCATTGTCATATTCAATGCCATTACTCAGGTTATGATTGCGGTGTTCAATGCGCTTGGACGGACCAAAGTTCCATTTAAAGGCTATTTGATTGAATTGCCAGTCAACGTGGCGATGTCTTATGTTCTGATTCACGGCCTGACTAATTTTGAAGGTATTGGCGTTCAAGGCGCCGCGGCGGGTAGTTTGGTTGCTATTAGTATTCGGCTGTTATATTTAACCATGTGCATTAAGCTTGATGATTCTATCATCTTGTCTATTAAGAAGCTTGATGCGTCATTGAAAAGCAATATACATAAGCATTTTAAAGAGATTTTCCCCGTCGCGGCGAACGTCACAATGTTACAAACTGGCGCAACTATATACATGTTGCTGTACTCGCAACTGACCTTAAATGCTTATGTCGCTATGACTATCGTGATGCCTTGGATCAAAGCGGGTACTCAGTTCATTACTGCTTGGGCGCATTCATCGGCAATCACGATTAGCCAAACAATTGGCTCAAGAAAAATGGATGAGCTGCGTAACAATGTCGATATTAGTATTGATATGGCCGTGATGATCTCGTTCGTGTCAGCATTTTTCTTTTTTGCACTTAGTTTCGTTCTTCCTGATTTGTATCCCTACTTAGACCCGAGTACTTACAAAGCGTTATCCGCGATTGCTCCACTTTACATACTGCTACCGATAGTACGTGGCTATAACACCGTTCATGGTCATATTTTGAGAGCGTTAGGTAAAACAACGGAGGTGTTTAAGATTAACTTTACCGGTCAGTGGGTAATCTCTATACCGTTATGTGCTTTGATGATTTTATACTTGGACCTTTCAGTGTTTTGGGTGTTTGCAATCATGCCGTTTGAAGAAATTGTTAAGGCATGGCCATTTAGGCATTTAGCACGTAAGTCTCTGAAAGATTTCGATATTAATAAGGCAGACAAGCTAATGTACGATTGATTCTATGACTATTGGATTAGGTCGAAAATATTCGTAGATGCTATGGACTAAAGAGGAGTATGTCTAGCTTATCATTTTGGCGTTTATCGAGTTTATAAATTGTGATCAATAGAGCACATCATAACTTCTTTCCTCGAATCATTCCTTTGCAAACTTTATTATATGTATGACAATATTACATATAATAAAGTTTGAACATGAAACTCAATCTACTCGTAGCCGCAATGGCTGTTACCTTACCAACTCTTGCTATCGCTTCTGATTTAAATAATGGCGTTGATTATCCAGTCCCTGCCGATAAATTTGATATGCGAAACTGGAAGATCACTATTCCTTCCGATATCAATGAAGACGGAAAAGTGGACGAAATCGAGGGTGTGGCGATGCTGAGTTATTCACACAAAGATTTCTTCTTCTTGAACGAAGAAGGCAACTTGGTGTTTGAAGTGCAGAATAAAGCGGTAACGACAAAAAACTCGAAGAATGCACGCTCTGAACTACGTGAAATGCCTCGTGGCGCTGACTTTTCTATTCAAACCGATGATTTAGCAAACCATTGGGCTTTATCGAGCCACCCTCAGGCTGCTAAACACAGTCGCGTAGGTGGAACGTTGGAAGCGACCTTGAAAGTGAACCATGTTTCTGAACACGCCAAATTTCCAGAAAAAGGGCCTGCTCATTCTGTTGTTGTCGGTCAAATCCACGCGAAAAAAATTGATGCAAGAATAAAAGAGGGTAAAGGTTATGGACATGGAAATGAACCCATTAAAATCTTCTATAAAAAATTCCCAGAACACAAAATGGGCTCTGTATTTTGGAACTACGAGCGTAACCTAGCGAAGGAAGATCCAAATCGTATTGATATTGCATATCCAGTATGGGGAAATACTTGGGATAACCTTGAAGAACCAGGCCAAGCAGGTATCGCTCTTGGTGAAGAGTTCAGCTACAAGATAGAAGTTCAAGGAACTATGATGAACTTGACGTTTGAAACAGAACGCCACGAGACAGTGACTTATTCCATAGATCTCAGTAAGGGGATTGATAGTAAGGACTTTGAGCATGGCTACGCAGAAGACATGTTCTATTTTAAAGCAGGAGCTTATGGTCAATGTAGCGTCAGTGAGTCTCACCCTGTGTGGGGTACAGGATGTGCGGGCACCGGTGATTTTACAGTCGACAAGAAAAACGGTGACTATAACAGCGTGACATTTTCTAAGCTCAAGCTAAATCAAAATTGAAACTAATAGAAAACTAAGAGCTACTCGATTTCTACTTAAGCCTCATCGATTTGATGAGGCTTTTGTTTTCAGTGGAATTCTTTAAAAGGTAAGAAACAAGATAGAGCAAGCAATCACTGGGACTGGCTTGAATTTAGAGTATTGTGTTGAATTTTGTTCTTCTGAAGAGGTAAAAAAATAAAGCCAGGCTCGAAAGCCTGGCCTAGTATCAAGTGCTACAAAATAACACTAGAGTTGCTTTGAATCGATGTTATCGAAATATGCTTTTGTTGAAGCACCACTTGTGTCCCCTACATAAATAGTCAGTTGTGATGGTGTATTCGTTGCGTCTAAGCCTGTTTCGGACTGACTTGGTGCATCAACCGTTTTTCCATTAATAGAAACGTTAATCTCATCACCATCCCAAGCTAGGGACATTGAGTTCCAAGCGTCAGTCGTAATAGTGCCTATTTCTACGTCATCTGATCCTGCTTCGGCTTCAACTTTACCACTGCCCGAAATTCTCAATTCGTAGTAACGATCTGAGTTGTTTTTACCTGAGCCAACATTAATGTATGTAGTTTTTTCGTTGTCTGACGGAATGTAAACATCGAATGACACGCTACCGTTTGATGTTGCTCCGTTTGAAAACTCGCGCGTAACGTATGGTTTGTTGGTCGTATCTGTGTCGGATATTAGCAGAGAGTTAGTGCCGCTCTTTGATACGTCATCACTTACTACAGCCACGGAGGTCAAGGTGGAGGAGTCATCAGCAACCGTATTGTATTCTTTCCAACTAGAGTTTGCTGAACTGATATTTGTTCCTACTGGGTATGAGTCAAAGTTTTCACTCACGTCTTCTGACGGTTTATCAGGATTAGAACTTCCGTCTGAAATGACAACCGCTTCGCTTGATGCACTGTTGTAAATTGTCGCAAGGTCTAAGCCTGGAATGTAGTTGTCAAAATCCTCTTCTAGAACCAACACTTCAGAGCCCGAATCACTAGAGTAAATCTTCAAGTTGTCTGCATTTAATTCAAAGTTTGTAGTGTTGCCATTATCACCTAGTCTCAGTGATACATAAGTTACAGCGGTGCCATCAGCGACAGGTAACATTTCACCTATTTGTTTACCGTTAACCGAAAAAGAGAAGAAGTTTTCTATCCAACTGACTTCTATCGCGAGGTTTTCACCTAACTCAAACGTGTCGCCTGTTTCCGTCAAGTTTCCACTTGCATCGCGGTATTTGATTTTGCCGTTTTCAAATGCCACTTCGCCATGCAAGTTGGAATTCGAGGTTTTTGCTGCATAAAATGAGATGTAAGCATTGTCACCAGAACCGTCGGCTTCCTGTTCTGTTTCTTCATGATGCTGGTAAGTTAGATCTACAGTTAGTCGGCCTGTTGAAATTTCTGAAACACTCGTTGAATCAGACAGCTTGATTCGTAACTCACCGGTGTCTTCTTCTGTTCCACCTTTATTGGTATCCAAAATTTGTACGACGTTGTTATCGCCAGCGTCATTATTTGCCGCTGCAACTGCATCTTTCACCGCATCGTTTTCTGATTCATCGTTACCGGTGAAGTTTCCGTCATTCGTTCCTGAGATGGTTAACATGCCGTTTGAAACTTCATAAGTCCCTGTTAACTCGGTAGGGTTACCTAGATCGCTCTCGTGATAAAGGTTGAATGTAAGCGTCTCTGTATCTTTATCTTCGGTATAAGTTGAAGTGTAGATTGTGTAAGTACCGAAGTTATCATCATCGTTATAATACTTTTGCGTACCGTCTTCAAAGACATAGACGTTTGGCAGGTCGTGCTCATCATCGGATTTCGCCACAGTGGCTGGTGTTGAAATATCCCACATACCTTGGCTCAACTCAGACTCAGTTTCTGTTGGTGGGGGAGCCGATGGTGCATCCCTTAAATCAGTGTTACATCCGGTTAACAAACCTGTGGAAATAGCAATTGCTGCTGCAATTTTTGTTACTTGCATGGTAGGTACTCACTTCTATGTGTCTTTATTTATGTAATATTGTTAGACAAATAATTTCTGTCATCTAGATGGTTTTATCAATAGAATGATCCGACTCACACTAGATACAATGATTGCTCACTGAAGTGATGAATAAGTCACACAAAATAGTTGAATATTAACATCAATAAGAGCTGAACCTTTATGAGGTTGACAGCTTTCTTTATAGAGGAACAGCAAAAACTAAAGGTGATTTAGGAAAGAAATTTGATTTTACATCAAGATTTTTGATTTTAAGCCATTGAAGTTATTGCTGTTTATATTTTTTTAATCTTCTTCTTTATCATATGAAACGAGTTAAAACATTTCTCTGTAAGTGATGTCTACAAAGGTCGTTTTAGAATCAGACATAGCTAACACTTTTGAATATATAATAATACAAATTGTCAGTTAAGGGGCACTTACATGATTAATATCACAGAACTCTCATGATGAATTAACTAGTATTTGTCATACATTAACTCAATAGTGTTGAATCAAATCCAGGGATTTAAGTGGTATCCCAAAAAATATATACAGAGAGATATAATCATGAAAGCAGTTACAACAATGTCCCTATTCGTTGCTTCCACATTAATGGCAGGAGCGGTTTCCGCAGCAACTTTAGACTATCGCGCAGAATATAAGCATGAGAGTGAAACTTATGCCCAACGTATCAAAATTAGTGGTAGTTCTAAAATTAACGATCAGACCAAACTGAACTTTGGTGTTGAACAAAAATTCCATAGTTACGACAACTCGCATTTTTGGGATCAACTCGTTGCTGGTGATTCTGAGTTTGATTGGGGAGTTCGCTACCAAATAAATAAACAATGGTTTATCCAACCAGGGATGCCTATTACTTTTGGCGATGATGACGAAAAAACCACTTATAAACCACAAGTTCGTGTTGGTTACAAATCCTCTTTTGGCTTAAGTACCGCTTTACGTTACCGACACGAATTTCAAGTTTATTCAGATGGTGCAGGTAACAAAACACTAACGGATGGTACTTCGGTAAGCGTTGCTGGGAAAACAGTTGAACAAGGTAAGTGGACACTGACAGGCTCTTACGATATGCGTCAGTTTGATAACGAGTACCTTGATAACGTCAAGCTGAGCTATGAGATCAACTACAACAAAAACTATGACGAAGTGCGTTTATCTGATTGGAAAGATTCTGAGTGGGATGCTGGCTTAATTGTTGGTTACCAAATGGGAGATTTCCGTCCTTACTTTGAATTGTGGAATGTCAAAGGTAAGGATGGTTCAACCACGGATGACCGCCAATTGAGAACACGCCTTGGCCTTAAATACAGCTTTTAACCCGAGTGTTATTGCCTAATTGTTGTTACAGCAAAAGAGCTGTTAATTCATTTTTATATTGTAGGTGTTAGATTACATGAAGCATATTTTCTTCAAAAGCTTGTTAGCTTCTTCTATTTTACTTGCTGTGGGCTGTAATAGTACGGCGACCATGGTAGATCCATTTCCAAACAACCAAGAAACTGGTGCTGATATTCTGACTCCCGTTACGATAACGGCGAGTAGTCATGATGGTAATGTTCCAGAGCAGTTGTTTGACCAAGATATTATGACACGTTGGTCAGCAAATGGTGATGGTGAGTGGGCGATGTTGGATTACGGCTCGGTTTATGAGTTCGACGCAATTCAAGCCTCGTTCAGCAAAGGTAACGAACGCGTCAGCAAATTTGATGTTCAGTTTAGTACTGATGGTGAAAACTGGGTGACGGTTATTGAGGGTGCGCAAAGCTCTGGTCGCGCACTTGGCTTAGAGCGCTTCCAGTTTGAGCCTGCAGTAAAAGCACGCTATGTTCGTTACGTTGGCCACGGTAATAGCAAAAACCAATGGAACTCAGTTACTGAGTTAGCTGCAGTTAATTGCGGAATTAATGCCTGTCCGGCAAGTCACATCATTACTGATGACGTCGTTAACGCTGAAGCGGCTATGATTGCGCAAATGAAAGCGGAGCAAAAGGCACAAAAGGATTTACTCAAAAAGAATCGTAAAGGCGACTTTGGAGCACCAATCGTCCGTCCTTGTGAAACGACTGTGACGTGTGATCTTTCTAAAGCGATGCCTTACCCTACGTTACCGAAAGAGCCACTCGCTACAAATGCTCCGGGTGAAAACTTTGACTTAACACGTTGGAAACTGACGACACCTTTCGACCATGACAAAGATGGTCGTGCTGATGATATTGATGAGTGGGACTTGGCTAACGGCTTCCAACACTCTGATATATTCTACACAGCAGATGATGGCGGAATGGTATTCAAGAGCTATGTGAAAGGCGCTCGAACTTCTGAAAACACTAAATACGCGCGAACTGAGTTACGTACCATGCTTCGTGCTGGTGATAAGTCTTACAGCACAAAAGGTGTAAATCCTAATAACTGGGTATTCAGTTCTGCACCAGTTGAAGATCAAAAAGAAGCGGGTGGTGTAGACGGTACGCTTGAAGCGACTCTGAAGATTGACCACGCAACTACAACTGGTCAGTCGCATGAAGTTGGCCGCTTTATTATCGGCCAGATTCATGACAAAGATGATGAGCCAATTCGTCTTTATTATCGTAAGCTACCAGACCAACCAACAGGTACAGTTTACTTTGCTCACGAAAAAACCAAAACTGGAACAGAGGATTACTACAGCTTAGTGGGTGATATGACTGGTGAAATCGGTGACGATGGCATCGCGCTAGGTGAAAAATTCAGCTACATCATTGATGTGAAAGGCAACACAATGACAGTTACGGTAAAACGTGATGGTAAAGATGATGTTGTTCAAGTCGTAGATATGAGTGACAGTGGCTATGACGAAGGTGGCAGATATATGTACTTTAAAGCCGGTGTCTATAACCAGAATATGTACGGTAATCCAGATGATTACGCACAAGCTACTTTCTATAAATTAAAACAATCTTTTGGTAAGTACCAAGGCTAGTTCTATCACTTTTAGTTGATTGAAGTCCTTTGCCCTCAGCGTTGTAGCTGAGGGCTTTTGCTTTCTATAGAAGAATAAAACAGCTCAAATATGATTTTAATTGACATAGATAAATTAATTTAAAAATTTATTACCATAGATAGGTAATAATTATTGATTGGTTTTATCTTCTGACAATGTTTATTTTTAAGTGCGAATGTATATTAGAGTAGTTTAATTGGTTAAATTTAAAATAGCTCAGCGTTAGGGTAGATAAATATCTCATGAAACTATAGAAGCTGTTTTTAAGCTGCCTAAGTGGAGGTTGACTTATATATTTATCGTAGAAGGAAACACTATGCGTGAAGCGAGTTGAATTGTGATGTTCTAAAAGAAGAGGCCACGAGAAAATAAATTTCCCGTGGCGGCAGTATGAGCTTTGTTCGTTGCTTTAGAGCAAAGTAACAAGCCTATTGCTAAGAGATTGAAATGACTATTGATGAAGAGTGCTCAAAGCACTAAAGCTCACATCAAAGATTTCTCCTCGATATGCATTATCAGGTTTAAACTGAGGGTAAATTCCGGCTTTGAAGTAAAACGCAATATCAGGCGACGCCCATCTTTCAGTAAGAGTATAGGACTTGTTGCTAGCGGTGTCTGAGTATGCTTCTCCCCACTTCAGTGTGTGCGAGACCATATTACTGCCATCTGCATCGTAGGTGGCTAAAAACAGTCCTTCCTTATCGGCACGGATCGTATATTGCCAGTCTTCGTTTACCGCGTAGGTACCAAGCTTAACGCTGAATGCGTTGCAATCAGTACAGTCTTTGTTGTTATCAAGTTTGTAGTTATCGTTCAGAATAACTCGGACTGGCTTATTGTCACCTTCCCAAAGTAACTTCACGAGTGCTTGGCTGATTTTCCAACCATGTATCTGGCCTACCACGACTTTTGGTAATTGACCGTCGATTTTAGGGTATTCGTTAATTCTTAGTGTTGCGTTTAGCGTATGCGAAGTTGCACCGGTGCGACTATCTTCAATATACCAACTTGTCTCTTCATCGCTGGTGCTGCAATCCGGGGAGTTAGTACTGATGTAGAGCTCTCGCAATTCTGAACGGATGTAACTGGAGTTGGCCGTTGACGTGCCGTAACCCATATCGGCGCGGAAATGCATGCTACCGTCAATAACATTGAAGTATGATAAATCAATCTCGCGTTGGTAAACGCTCTCTTCGTTAGACAGAAGATCTTTACTTGAATTACAACGCTCAGGCTCTAATTCAGCCGCGCTGTCACCGCCAAAACCATACCAATCATTTTTGCTTGCAGGAATGGTTAATTTCCAATCGTCAATATTCCAAGCTATTGAATCAGTATGGTCAGTTTTGGTTAGTCCTAACTGCTTAAATTGTACCTTTGCTTCACCGTTTTCAAACTGGTTATAAACTCCGGCTTTAAAGTAGCTCAGGAGGTGCTGCCAGTAGGATACATCTACATTTACCTTTTGCTCATCGTTCACTTTAATGGTTAATGTGTTTTCTCCGATTTTTACTTCGAATCGCGTGAATGCGTTGAGATCGGCTTTTCCTAAATCATAACGATTGTATGATGTTGCATAACAATCTGATGCGCTAGAAGGTAGACTGCAATCTATGGCATTGTTCTTTACTACCGCCCAGTAATGACCAGTGATACTGTTTCGTTCTTGTTCCCAAACGATTCGTAACAAAGGGTGTGGGATAGCACCTATACCAGAAGTATCTGTGCCTTTGTTATGAATTTGCAGGAAAGTGACTTCATCGTGGTTTGCAGGGGAGCTAGCCATTGCAAGGTTAATCTCTGGTAATCGAACATCTGCATACAAAGTTCTAAAGACGCCTTGTTCTGAAATGTTAAAGTTTTCTCGCTCACGAACTTCTGAGCGCATTTTGTAGTTCGACATTTTAAAGACAAGGTAATTGGAATCATTTTCTGCGTAAAAGTGGTCACTCTTATAATCCGAGAATGCTCCATTTTTGACGTCACTGTTTTTGTTTCCCTCCTCCCCATTGGGATCTGATACTTGTAAATCTGAATTACTCAATATGTTTTGAAATTTTGCTATTGAGTATGGTGCTACATGCTCTTGGTGTGGAATATTTGGTTTATCATCTTGGCTTGTAGGGGAGGTATTTCCTCCACACCCTATTAATCCAAGCCCAGAGAAGCTTATTAGAAGCAATTTAGTTGATTTTATAAACACAGTAGTACGTCTCTTACACCATCCAATATTTGTAATACAATATCATTTTAGTGTTGTTGGGGAGTAGTTTAGTCATAAGTTAAATAGTAAAAGTGTTAATTAAATCTCAGAAGAGTTCTATATCTATAAGTGGTGTCTTTGATAAGGCGTAAGGTTAAGTTATGTTTGTTTTTCCTAAGAGTTATTAACGGTTTTACTATGATTAAACGCTAATTGATAAGCTCATGTAGAGTCATGTAAACAATCAAAAAAAGCCGAACATGACGTCCGGCTTTGAATTAGTTCCCGATTTTTACATTAATTTTTAGTGACTATCTAAAGATTAAATTTGTGCGAATGCGCCTTCCCAAGTGTAAGTCACACCGTCGAACTCAACGCGATGTGCCGCGTTTTGCTTGTCTTCGTCTAGGTTGCAGATAGCGAAGTGGTAAGCGTTGCCTGTGGTGGTTTGCAGACGAATCACGGTACCCACTTCGTTGTTGCCAACGACGGTTACTGACTCTACTAGACCACGAGCGCCAACCGATGCTTCGATAGACTCGTTGAAGTAACCGTGTGTCTCTAACACAGAAGCAAACACGTGGTTTTGACCAGATTGACGTAGGATCAGTGCTGGTTCGCTCTTCAAGTTGAAGTCTGGATCATTTGCGCCAGTGCGAGTGAAGAACACTTTGCCGCCGTTTGTTGCGCTTGTGATTAGCGAGTAGTAGCTGTTGTCGTGCAACCAGCTTACAAGCGAGCTGCCTTGAACTTGGCCTGAACCCACATTCCATAGATGCTCGTAACCGTTGTCTTCGCCCATTGGACGCAGTGTGCTTTCTACATCGTATTCAAAATCCGTACGGATGATTTGACCAGAGTAGTGCACCGGCAGGTCGTATTGGTGCTCTTGATCTGCTTCGATGCGGTAAACATCAATCACAAGCGGTTTTTCGAATTCTGGCAATTCAGCAAGAATGATGCTGCGCTGCATGTCTACACCGTTGTAGTAACCAGAAATACGACCGCTCATGCCTTGCAGCTTTTCATCATCAGCTTTGAAGAAGTGCTTAGAACCGAACTTGGTTTCTGCTAGCGCTGTGTCGAAGTTGTTTTGCGTTTTTTGGTCAACCGTAACTGTGTTGTGCGCGATTGTCTGCTTACAGTAAGACTTGTTCTCTGGGATGTAACGACCGCCAAATTTAGGCTCAACGTTTACCCAGCGACCAAAGCCGTAATCGTGCAGCACTTCATGACCGCGGTTAAACACGCTCAGGTGCAGACCATCGTAGTGACCGTGGTCTAGCGCTGAGTGGTACTGGTGATCGGAGCCGTGCTGACCAAACCAGATAAGCGCCATGGTGTCGTCGTCTTGTTCGTCACGATGACGAAGAATGCTTACACCGCCTTTTTCGCCTTCTGGGCCGTCTGTTACGAATAGGCTACCCCAGTTGAATGGCTTGATGTTGTCTGCAGCTGCAACCGCATCAGACAATGTTTTGCCTGAGATATGAACCCAAACGTCTTGTTGGTGGTCTGCCATGCCAAGTAGCGTTTCAGACTGCTCGTAACGGTGGAAACATACTGACGTTGCCATGATTACGCCTTCATCGTTAATCGAAATCGTCTTCGACGAATCGTTCAATGCTGGCAAAGTACCATCTGGGAATGCCGTCTTAAATACTGCGTAAGACGTGGTCTTGATGACGGAGTCGTTGAACTCGTAAATACCAAGCTCAGGCTGACGACGTTCAATCGCTTCTGCGAATAGGTAGATTGGACGTAGCGAGAAACGGTGGTAGTAAGGACCTTCCATGTAGTAGCCGTCTGGCGAGAACAGTTGGTCTAACTGAGCTAGGAAGCCGCCGCTAACTTTGTCCAGTTTCAAGCCGTAAAGCGCTTTGTCTACTGCATCTTGATCGTTAATTGCGTAACCACAGATACCGACTGCTGCTACTGCCCACAGACCGTGGTTGTGTACGATGTCGAAGTCGTGACCGTAAGTGACTACGAACAGCTCAATCATTTGTTTGAACAGGTCGTTTTCGATCAGTGTTTTTTGCTCTTCTTCCAATGTGTGGTAAATGCAGCTGTACGCACAAGACGCATATAGCATCCACATGTTCTCGTTCAGAGTTTGGTGGAAGATCTTACCCGGAGGGTTAGAGTCACGGCTGGTGTTGCTCTCTAGCGTCGGGTAAACCTTCGCGTAAGCCGTTAGCATGTCCACGATGTAATCACGGTACTTCTGTTCGCCAGTGATAAGGAATAGGCGACCCGCTAGATCAATGTGGATGTAGTTTTGCTTGTGGCGGTTGTGCTCGTAACCACCGCCTTCGCCGTGACCTGGTACTTCAATCCCCACCTCTGCCATGTAAGCGTCAGTTTGTTTGATGTCACGTGCTAATGCATTTCCTAATAGGCTATCCGTGCCAAGTGCTTTGCTTAGTTCTGCCGCTTCTTCAAAGTTCATTAATAGCGGTTGGTAAGACTGGGTTTGGTAGCTCATTATTATTTCTCCTGCCCGAGTGCGTTCACTTCTAGAGAGTAGAAGCCATTCCAGCTGTAGGTTTTACCGTTCATTTCTACTTGGTGTGGGGTTTGGTCGTCAGCGCCTAGCACATTGCTGATCATCACAGTAACTAGTGATTTTTCAGTCGTGATTTCTACGATGCTGCCAACGGCGTTGTAACCCACGACGCGGATATCTTTCACCTGACCACGTGCATTCACAGACTGCTCAAACTCTTCGTTGAAGTAGCCGTGTGTTTCTAGCACAGAAGCAAATAGCGTCGATTCGCCCTTGCTGCGTAGAATGAATGCCGGTTCGCTACGTAGGTTAAAGCTTGGGTCATTGGCGCCAGTGCGAGTGAAGATTACTTCATTATCACCGTTTTGTTTCGCGCTGCTGCTTGTGCCTAACCAAGTGTAGTAGGTGTTGTTTTGTAGCCAGCTAACCAGCGCCGTATCTTGCACTTTGCCGCTTGCTACTTTCCAAAGGTGTTGGTAACCGAAGTCATCGCCAAGCGTGCTCAGTTCACCAAAGGTTTGGTAATCGAAGTTAGTACGTACGATTTGACCATCGTATTGATGAGAGTAGTCGTACTGATGCCCGCCTTCACCTTCGATGCGGTAAAGGTCTAGCAATAGCGGTGCTTCAAGCTCATCTAGGTTAAGCATGAACACACTGCGCTGCATGTCTGTGTTCGGGTAATGGTCGTTCGCAAACGCGCTCATACCGTTGATTTCAGTGCCTTCTACTTTAAAGAAGTGAGGCAAACCGTGCACTGAGTCAGCGCGGTCTACATCGAAACCATTCTGACATTGCTCATCAATCGTTACCGCGTTGTGCGCGATAGTTTGACGTGCGTACGATTTGTTTTCGTCTAGGTAACGACCGCCGAATTTAGGCTCTACATTTACCCAGCGACAGAAGCCGTATTCACGCAGCACTTCTTGACCACGGTTGAAGAAGGTAATGCCAAGCGTATCGAAGTTACCATGTCCCATGCCGTGTTGGCCGTAGTTCATCACAAGCTGTGACACATCACCGGTTTTATCCTGCATACGGATAAAGCCTTGCGCTCCGTTGTTACCCGTTGGACCTTCGTTTAGTTCCACACTTGGCCAGAAAGGCATACCGATTTCACGGTCTGCGATGGCTTTATCATAGGCTTGAGAAAGCTCAAGACCACAAGGGTGCATCCAAACGGCGTTTTGAATCTTCGCCATGCCTAGGATGTTGTCATCCATACCGTAGTGTTTGCTGTAAACGCTCACTGCAACTTGAACACCCATGTCGGTAATACTCATGGTACGAGATGCATCGTTTAGGGCAGGGAACTCACCATTCGGGTAAGCCGTTGCCAGCATCGCTTGTACTGTGTTGCCAATCACTTTGTCTTTGTAGTTGTAAATGTCTACTTCAGGCATATGACGGTGCACTACTTCTGCAAATACACAAGTTGGACGAATCGCATAACGATGGTAGTACGGACCTTCCATGTAGTAACCAGAAGGGGCGAACAGTTGTGAGATTTGCGCTAGGAAGCCACCGGTATCATCACGGTCTTGACCGTATACCGACATCTCTAGATATTCAGGTTTGCCAATAGCTAGACCACAAATACCAACAGCAGCAACTGCCCAGATACCGTGGTTGTGAATACGGTCGAAATCGTGCGCGTATTTCACTGTGAACATGTCTAGCATTGGTTCGAAAATGCGCTCAACAACGGCTGTGCGCTCTTCTTCTGTCATCACTGATGCCACGCAAGAGTAAGCAAGGCTAGTAAACATTAACCAACAGTGTTCATTAAGGATCTGGTGGAAAAGACGACCTGTTGGGTTAGTGTTTTTCTGTACGTGGAAATCAAAAGTGAGGTACTTCTCTGCGTAAATAGCGAGAAGATCTTTAACGAACTGCGCGTACTTTTCTTCTTGAGTGATCAAGAACAAACGACCCGCTAAGTTCATGTAGGTATAGTTTTGTTTGTGACGGTTGTGCTCGTAGCCACCCGCTTCGCCGTGACCTGGTACGTCTAGAGGTAGACGCATGAAGGCTTCAAGTTCCTTGCGATTCGCTTCAATGGATTTGCCCATTAAGCTCGGCTTTCCGACTTCCTTTCTTAGTAGTTCGACTTCTGCTTCAGTCAACAAAATCGGTTGTGTAGTCATTTCTTTACCACCCTCAGATGAAGTGTGTTGTTTTCTTAAACTTTCTATAAAGTAATACAATATTAAGTTTGGGTGTAGTTTTTGTGGCAAAAAGGGAGAGTGAAATCACGCGAATTTAGCTAACCCATTGATTTATATTGTTGTGGTAATCCTTGCTGTGACTGATGTTTCGGCGTTATCAATCGTTAAGTGGAATGCTTTAGCTAGCACCGTTTGATGAATATCACATATTTTTAGATATATTGTATTACAATTAAAATAGATCGGATATGCTCGTTACCAATTCGACAGCAGACCCTTTCGCTTCGCGTTTCACTTTTATCAATACGACGCTTTTTTAAGAGGACCTTTTAATTAAGCATGGTTAAGAATGAAGTGCCGTAGGGTTCGCTTTAATAGAGACTTTTTAGGAGTATGACGATGAATTCTTTCTTTGTATTAGATGAGAACCCGTGGGAAGAGCTAGGCGGCGGTATCAAACGTAAAATTGTTGCTTACACAGATGACCTAATGGCGGTTCACCTATGTTTTGATAAAGGCGCGATTGGCGCTCCGCATACTCACGAAATCCACGATCAAATCGGTTACGTAGTACGTGGCAGCTTTGAAGCGGAAATCGAAGGCGAGAAGAAAGTACTAAAAGAAGGCGACGCATACTTTGCTCGTAAGCACATGATGCACGGTGCGGTTGCACTAGAGCAAGACAGCATTCTTCTAGACATCTTCAACCCAGCACGTGAAGATTTCTTAAAATAATCTATAGCGCAACCTCAGTTGCTAAGGTGACAACATGAAATCATTAAACATCGCGGTCATTGGCGAATGTATGGTTGAGCTACAGAAAAAGGAAGGTCAGCTAAAGCAGTCATTCGGTGGTGATACGTTGAATACCGCACTGTATTTATCTCGTTTGACCAAAGCTCACGATATTAAAACCAGCTATGTAACGGCTCTGGGTAACGATCCTTTTAGCCAAGAAATGCTATCAGCATGGCAAGAAGAGGGCATCGATACTAGTCTGGTTCTTTCTGTTAAAGAAAAGCAACCAGGTATCTACTACATCGAAACCGATGAAACTGGCGAACGTTACTTCCACTACTGGCGTAACGAAGCGGCCGCTAAGTTCCTATTCGAACAAAACGAGTCTCCGCTATTAGTCGACAAACTTTACTCGTACGATGCGGTTTACTTGAGCGGTATTACATTAGCGATCCTTACTGAAGAAGGTAAGACGCAACTGTTTGGCTTCCTTGAGCGCTTCAAGGCACAAGGTGGTAAGGTTATTTTCGATAACAACTACCGTCCTAAATTGTGGGAAAGCCGCGAGAATGCCATGTCTTGGTACCTTAAGATCCTTAAGCACACAGATATCGCACTGCTCACATTTGAAGATGAGCAAATGCTTTACGGTGACGAGCATCTAGAACAGTGCATCGAGAGAACCTCTGCACTGGGCGTGGATGAAATCATCATCAAACGTGGTAGCAAAGATTGCTTGGTTGTCGCGAATGGCGAAGCGCAATATGTGGCGCCAAACAAAGTCGACAACGTGATTGATACAACAGCGGCTGGTGATTCTTTCAGTGCAGGCTTCTTGGCGAAGCGTTTGACTGGCGGCAATGCAGCGGAATCGGCTTACTCTGGCCACTGTATGGCTGGCGCGGTAATTCAACATAAAGGTGCCATCATTCCACGTGAAGTGATGCCAGATCTTCCTTTGTAATTCTTTTGCGGAGCGTTGAGTAATCGGCGCTCCGCAGTGATTTATTGAACTCAAGTTAACGACGACGAGTACACTCTTATGACGACATTAAACGAACAACTAGCAAACCTAAAAGTAATTCCTGTTATTGCCATTAACAAAGCAGAAGATGCGATTCCTCTAGGCCGCACTTTGGTTGAAAACGGTATGCCTTGCGCTGAAATCACGTTCCGCACAGAGTGTGCTGCAGAAGCGATTCGTGCTATGCGCGCTGAGTTCCCAGAAATGCTGATCGGTGCAGGTACGATCCTAACTAACGAGCAAGTTGACCAAGCGATCGAAGCTGGTGTGGACTTTATAGTAAGCCCTGGCTTTAACCCTCGCACGGTTCAATACTGCCTAGACAAAAGTGTGGCTATCGTACCTGGCGTAAACAACCCAAGCCTAGTTGAGCAAGCGATGGAAATGGGTCTGCGTACACTTAAGTTCTTCCCTGCTGAGCCATCTGGCGGTGTTGGTATGCTTAAAGCACTTACGGCGGTTTACCCTGTGAAATTCATGCCAACAGGTGGCGTGAGCCTAGGTAACGTAGACGAGTACTTGTCTATCCCTTCAGTACTGGCATGTGGCGGTACTTGGATGGTTCCAACAAAACTTATCGATGAAGGTAAGTGGGATGAACTAGGGACACTGGTTCGCGACGCAGTAGCTCACGTAGCATAAGTGTCGTAACACCCCGATAAAACTAGCGAAAAGAATGAAAAGCGAGCCTCAGTGCTCGCTTATTTGTGTTTGAAAGCTTTAAAGAGGCGAGAGTTAAGAATCGCATTCATATAAATCCTACTTTCTATCCAATTTTTTCGAAACATCTCATTACGTTTCCTTCAAAGAAATGCCGCGCATTTTTGATCTTCAGACAAAGCGCGAAGAAGAAAAATATTCCATACTCTAATAAATTTCAATTAGACAATTTGTATTACAATATGTTGAGGCGTTCTGAGTGGCAATTATCTCCTAGAAAGCCATTGGTCTAAGAAAGTAAGGGATTTGACGTGTTTTTTTCGTTAAATAACTTATGCTTTAGATCACAATTAAAGCTTATTGTAGTACAAATGGGGTTATGAGAAGAGTAGTCTAGACGTTAGAAAATGATCAAACTTGAAAGGCTGAAAAAATGACTATTGATACTCTTGTTGTTCTTGCCTACTTCTTCTTCTTAGTTGCAATTGGTTGGATGTTCCGTAAGTTCACTACCTCAACCAGTGACTACTTCCGAGGGGGCGGTAAGATGTTATGGTGGATGGTAGGTGCTACCGCCTTCATGACGCAATTTTCAGCATGGACGTTTACAGGTGCCGCAGGACGCGCGTTCAACGACGGTTTCGTTGTTGTAATCCTATTCTTAGCCAACGCATTTGGCTACTTTATGAACTACCTCTATTTTGCTCCAAAGTTCCGCCAACTACGTGTAGTGACGGCGATTGAAGCAATTCGTCAACGTTTTGGTAAGACTTCAGAGCAGTTCTTCACTTGGGCTGGTATGCCAGACAGCTTGATCTCGGCCGGTATTTGGTTGAATGGTCTTGCGATTTTCGTGGCAGCGGTCTTCAACATTCCTATGGAAGCGACCATCATCGTTACGGGCTTAGTGCTAATGCTAATGGCGGTAACAGGCGGCTCTTGGGCGGTTGTTGCATCTGACTTTATGCAGATGCTGGTTATCATGGCAGTGACGATCACTTGTGCGGTGGCGGCATACTTCCATGGTGGCGGTATTGGAAACATCGTGTCGAACTTTCACGGCGACTTCATGCTGGGTAACAACCTGAACTACTTCAGTATCTTTATCCTTTGGGTTGTGTTCATCTTTGTTAAACAGTTCGGTGTCATGAACAACAGCATCAACGCTTACCGCTACTTATGTGCAAAAGACAGTGAAAACGCACGTAAAGCTGCAGGTCTTGCATGTGTGCTGATGATTGTTGGTCCTATCATCTGGTTCCTACCACCTTGGTACGTTGCGGCATTTATGCCTGATTTCGCAGAGCAATACGGCTCAGTAGGTGGTGATGCAGCATACCTAGCATTCGTACAAAACGTAATGCCAGCAGGTATGGTGGGTCTTCTTATGTCAGCAATGTTTGCGGCGACCATGTCTTCAATGGACTCTGGTCTTAACCGTAACGCGGGCATCTTTGTGATGAACTTCTACAGCCCGATTGTGCGTCCACAAGCGTCGCAAAAAGAACTGGTTATCGTGAGTAAAGCAACGACTATCGTGATGGGCTTCATCATCATTGGTATCGGTCTATTCATTAACTCACTACGTCACTTGAGCCTGTTCGATATCGTACTGAACGTCGGTGCATTAATTGGCTTCCCAATGCTGATTCCTGTACTACTTGGTATGTGGATTCGTAAGACGCCGGATTGGGCTGGTTGGGCAACACTGGTTGTTGGTGGCTTTGTTTCTTACATCTTCGGTATCTCACTACAAGCAGAAGATGTAGAGCGCCTATTCGGTCTAGAGCAAGCGTTTACAGGACGTGAGTGGGCAGACCTAAAAGTTGGCTTGAGCTTAGCGGCACACGTTATCTTCACCGGTGGTTTCTTCTTGCTGACAACGCTCTTCTACAAAGGTCTATCACCTGAACGTGAGAAAGAAGTGGACCAATTGTTCGATAACTGGAATACGCCACTTGTGGCTGATAGCGAAGAGCAGCAGAACCTAGATACAAAACAGCGCGGCATGCTTGGTAAGCTTATCAGCGTAGCGGGCTTCGGTATCCTAGCTATGGCTCTAATTCCAAATGAACCATCTGGTCGACTACTGTTTATCTTGTGTGGTGCGATTGTTCTCTCGGTGGGTGTTCTATTGGTGAACGCAGCCCGAGGGCCTAAAAGCCCAAAGTTAGCTAACGCGAAAAGCTAACCAAAGTTAAAGACTCTCAATGAAAAATCCCGCGGTGTTAAAGCCGTGGGATTTTTTGATCACGCTGACTGAGAAAGCGTGGCGCATCGTTTGTTGTTATTCGTTGTATTGGGGAACTCCCAATAAGGTGCGACTATATTCGCATTAGAGTCGTCAGCCTAAAGCGAAAAAGCAATCTAACTTTCTTTGCACGCTGTGTTTACACTTTACACCCCAAACCTGATGCTTTGTCTATTTAAATAAATATGTGTGCCTTCTTAGCAAAGAAAAAGCATTAAATCAGACGTAGCTTTAATGAGGCGTACGCCAGAAATAGGAGAGAGGTTTTGAAGTGTTAGTGGAAAATATATAAGAGAATTGGAAGAGGCAGCCCTGCAAAACCTTAATGGAGTGGCTAGGGTATCAAGGAGTGATGAGCGTCAGGGGAAGAGGAAAAACAAAAAAAGCCCAGCTACATTAGTAGCTGGGCTTTTAGTCACAACTGAGTGTGACTAAGCTTCTAGCTCTGCAAAGTAGTCGAAGATGACTGGAACGTCATTTTGACCAAGGCCTTTATCAACTGCTGCTTGTAGACTCTTAGAAGTGCCCTCTGCAATCAGGGAAGTTGTACCAAGCTCTTCGCATAGAGCAAGGAAGTAACCGAGGTCTTTGTTTGCGTTTGCAACAGAGAAGCCTAGTTTTTCTTCGCCATCTACGGCGTAAAACTTACAGAATTGCATAAATGGTGAGTTTGATGGTCCTGCAGACATGATGTCGAATAATTGTTGACCATCAACACCAGCACGTTTAGCAACAGCAAATGCCTGAGACATGGTTGCTACGGTTGTCATACCCATAAAGTTATTCACAAGCTTAGTTACGTGACCAGAGCCTAGTGCGCCAAGGTGGAATACGTTTTCACCTTGATCGTCCAGCACTGGCTTAACCTTATTGAATGTTTCGACGTCGCCTGCGGCCATGATGTTCAGTAAACCATCTTTTGCGTGGGCAGGTGTACGACCTAGAGGCGCATCAATCATACCAGCCCCTTTCTTAGCAAGGTCAGCGCCAATCTTCTTCGTTGAAGCTGGAATAGATGTACCGAAGTCGATGAGTGTTTTACCTTCTGACATGCCAGCTAGAACACCAGTGTCTCCGTAAACAACTTTTTCGACAACTTCAGATGTTGTTAGGCACAGCATCACGATATCACTTTTCTCTGCTAGCTCTTTACCTGAAGAAGCTTCAGAAGCGTTTCCACGAGCTAGTACTGCGTCAACAGCATCTTTATTGAGGTCCATTACAGCAACTTCGTAACCACGTTTCTGTAGGTTTTCAACCATGTTTCCGCCCATCAAGCCTAGGCCGATGAAACCAATGATAGGTTTAGTCATTTTAACTCCAAAAATACTATTGTATGATTATATTGCTTGTTAGTAATCATAATGACTATTGTGGCTTTTGCAATTGAAAATTATGAGCATAGCGGGCTTGGGATGAATTTTTTCTAAAAGTGAGATGTAAGTAAGGTTTGTGGGGGTTTTATTCATTAGTGTATATAAGAAAAGCGGATTCATTACGCTTCCATTTTATCGTGAACAAAGCCTTTAGGAGGCTTAAATAACGTAAAAATAAGATTTATTGTAATACAAGTGATTTTGTTTCAGCTAGAGGAATACTGTCTATACCAAAAATGGGTGAAACGTTCCAGATGGGGTGAAAGGCGAGGTGGTATAAGGATAAGCCGCAGTACAAACATACTGCGGCCGTTATCAAATCAGTACTAAAGCGTACTTACTGATAGGTAAAAAGACTTATTGGTACTAAATGCCTAAAGCTTGACCACCACCAATTTGCAGTGTTTCTGCGGTAATGAATGATGCATCTTTACTTACCAGAAAAGAGATAGCAGAGGCGACTTCCTCTGGCTGGCCTAGGCGTCCAAGCATAATACTGTCTGCCCAAGAAGCAAATACTTCAGGCTTGGTTGCTTTGATTTGAGCATGGAATGGTGTATCGATAGTGCCAGGAGATACTGCATTGACTCGAATTCCTGCCGGAGCTAACTCTTTAGCTAAAGCGCGAGTTAATGTATGAACGGCGGCTTTTGATGTACCGTAAATACCTGCACCTGGACCACCTGCATTCCAAGCAGCGTTTGAAGTGAAGTTGATAATTGATGCGTTATCAGACTTTTTTAGAAATGGAATCGCTGCGCGTGATATGAAGAATGCACTATCGAGGTTTAAAGCCATGACTTTACGGAAAAAAGCAGTTTCCATACCTTCAATAGGACTACGACCACCAAGACCACCTGCGTTATTAACGACAACATCGATTTTGCCGTATTTTTCACCAATAGCATTGATGTTTTCATCGACGGCATGTTCATCTGTAACGTCAAAACCGTAGTATTCAGCCTCAATCCCTGCGTTATGTAGTTTGGAGACACACTCCGAACCTTTTTCATCTTCAATGCCGTTTAGAATGACCGTGTATCCATCCTGACCAAGACGCTTTGCCACTTGGAAGCCGATACCGCCAGTAGCACCAGAAATAAATGCAATTTTAGTAGACATAATGGTGTTCTCTCATGTTTGTAGAGTTGGAAAGGATTTTTCATTTAACATAGGGTATTATTGTAATACAAATGGTTTTAATAAACAGAGAAACACCAACAATGAGAAGTCGATCACGTACTTTTTTGAGATGCTGACTCATCCAGTGGCATATATCGACTTTTACGGTCGTGCATGATTTGTATCTAGTCAGGAGAATCGGGATATATAAACAATTGAGCATATAGCTGCCGGCTTAGCTCGTTGGGCTGAGGTTTGTTTCAAGTAGAAAGAAAGCCGATTAACAGTGGGTCTTTGTTGCCAAACTTATGATTTCATTTAGGCTTGCCAAGTGATGGTTGGAGAACTTTGTCGAGAGGTTGAGTTTTAAGCGGGTAGGGAACCTTTTTAGGATCTTAAGTCTTTCAAGGTCATTCTGAATAGTGAGGGACGAGCGTGATTTAGAATCTCTTGCCCGAGCACGCTGTTATGATATGTGACCCCGTTTCGCCGAGCGTTATTCATCACCATTATTCTGAAGAGTCGAGTTAGGATCTACCGGAATAATGATTTTGACTAAGCTGAGATAAAAATGCCCGCTAAATCAGCGGGCACTTTTGTTTACGTCATTAATGGTGCATGTGTTTTTCCATGTGACCTTGTTTTTCAACCGCCATTTCTACTTCCACTTTACCCGCGTTTTTGAATGTTAACGTCATAGGGAAGCGGTCGCCTTCTTTAAGAGTTTGTGTTGGGTTAAAAATCATTAAATGGAAGCTGCCTGGCTTAAACAACACTGAGTCATTGGCTGGAACGCGCACTTCGTCAATCTTAATCATTTTCATCACACCATCTTCTTTCTTATGCGTGTGAATTTCGACATGCCCTGCGATTGGGCTTTCTGCTGCGATCAATGCATCTTCACTGTCACCGTGGTTGGTTAATTGAAAAAAACCACCGATAACAGGTGCGTTTGGTGGCGCTTCGCGGCTCCATGGATGGTCGATATGAATTTTTCCTGCTTCATAATCGTGCGCTAAACTCAGTGGGCTAGCGATGACAGCAATAAGCGCGATAGCGGCGGTTTTTAATGATTTAAGCATGTGTTTTTCCTTTTGAATTAATAGCTTCTCTGAATGGACAACAAACAGAGTCATCGTTATTTTTGAATAAGGTTGTCAATGATTAGATGCCTGTTAGGCAGGAAAAACACTCGGCGGAGAGTGCTTAGGCGCGATGTGTTTGTAAACGAGCTTATCGCATTTAGAAAAGTGATAAGTCGTCAGTGCATACTTTACTCGGCGCAGCCAATGGATGGTTGTCAGGTAAAGCCCAATCGCAACCAGAAGAAAGAATTGAACAGCTTGAAGAAGCGGGCATTCAAACTGAAAGCCGTCGTGTAAGTTAAGATCTTGGATAAGCTTAGAAGAAGATTGAGCGTTAGCCTCAATCAACGTATTGATATCCACCCATTTGAAACCATCTGCGGTACACAGTAAAACCTTTTCACTTTGGACTTTGTTGAGCCAAGTTGTGCTGTGAACTTGTGTAGGGTTAAGAGCGGCTGTGGACGCTAAATACAACTGAAACAACACCGCGATAATAACCGCAATAGCGTGCAAGCGATGGTGTTTGTGCTGTATTAGAGTGTTTTCCATACAATTGAGTGCTTATCTTCTTCGGCGCGGGATACTAACAAATTAACCAAACAATGTAATTATCAGTTTACTAAAAGGTGATGCAAGTGTGCGTTATTTGTTTTATTGTCTATTTTTAACGCTTTAATGTCTTGATTCGGCTGATATTCACAACCTCCAATTCAACTTGTCAGTCTTGCCTAGTCGCTTTTGAAGATACCGAATTAATCTCTCTTATATGTCACTGAAGCTTCGGTTAGTGGGTGTCGTGGTGGTGTTTTTACGTGCTAGATTTGGCTGATATCGATTCAAAATGCCTACCGAATCTTCACTTGTTTTTCATTAACGGAATTATGACAGTAATTTAATAAAGGATACGGTATTCTGCGCTCCTTTGTACATGCCAGAAACGTCCGTCCTACTTAGTAGGAGGGGCGATTAATCTTAAGAAATTTCTCAAATGAAATACGAACAACAGATTGGATATCGATACCCTAAAGGTCGATTTGCCATGGTGAGTGTATACGCATTCACTGGTGCTGCGATTTTAGCATCGACTATTTTTTCTCTATTGCTATTTTTGTCTATCGACGAAAATCCGATGATGCAAACCTTATTTGGTGGTTTAGCGATCATTTTTGAAGCGGGTAAATTTTACGCTTGGTATGAATACGGTGAGCGCCGAGCCCATCGCAACTACACAGGAGCAGCAACCGCTCTCGTGTTGTATTTAGTCTTAGCTGCGATTTCCATTGGCGGTAGTATTGGTGGCATTAATAGTGCAACCAATAGTGCACAAAGTCATATTTCGGTAGAGCAGGCGAAAGTGGAAGCGTTTAATCGTCAGATTGCGGCAATCGATAAGCAGATTGAGCTCAACAATATGGCAGCGCAGAAATACATCGAGATGGAGCGTATCGCGACTGGTGTAACTCGCATTCAGGATCAAAACAAAACCTTACGTGAAGAGCAGCAACGCTTGGCTATGGAGCGTGATAGTTTACCGCCGGTTACGCAAGGCTCAGTGATTGGTTTGATTGATAGCCTAGCCAACGCATTTGGTACCACCTCTCAGCAAGCTCAGCTTGGCTTGGTTGTATTTCTTTCGATTCTTTTGGACTTCTTTGCTGCATTTTTTGTTGGCTTGATTGGTGAAGAGCAACGGTTCCGATATTTCTATCGCAGAAATGAGGGCATGATATTGAAAACAGTTCGCGATATAGACCCAGCGCCTGCGGGTTATCTTCCTCATATAAAAGAGGAAGAAGAGCAAGAAATACCAGTAGCGCCGGAGCCAGAAGAACCAAAGGAACCGAAAACCTTGTTAGAGCAAGTTAGCGATGCACTTAAAACGCATCAAATTACGTGCACCAAAAAAGCCGTTGCTAAACAGTTTAGGCTGTCTGCGGAAGAGGTAGACAAGGTATTTGAAGAATTGGCAGAGCTCGGTTTAGTGGGGAAAAAAGCTAACCACCATTATCATTGGATAGGTGAAGCAGAAACCGCATAATTGGTTATCTATTAGAGTTCGGAAAGAGCGTCAATCGGCGCTCTTTTTTTGGGGAGGGGGGAGTTTCGCTATTAAAGTTAACTACAAGAAAGCGTATCAATCTTTATTGAGCTTTTTGGTTACGTCTTTCACCGTTTTCTTCTCTTTTTCCGGTGTAATTGCATCAACAGCTTTACCCGCCACCCCTTCATCTGGCAATTTGTCTTTTCCTGCATCAACTGCGGTATCTTTCAGTGCCTCTTTAGGCGTACAGCGACCACCAACACCAACCACGGCTTTTGTCGCAGCGGCTTTAGCTGCCTTTTCTGCATCGCAGTCAGGATCCATAACGCTAGCTAAGCTCGTGGCTGAACCAAAAAACAAGATTAACAAAATGAGGTTGCGTTTTTTCATATTCGTCACCAATGTTGTGAAACATAGGTAAAGTGTAACGGAGAGAAAAGGCTTTGACTGAGAATTTGTTGGTTTGAGCTTGGGAAGCAAAGTAAGGTGAAAAGAACAAGTGCCACCGAAGTGACACTTTTTCTTAAGCGTAGAAGGGATTAGTTGTCGTAAACGTCTAACTCCACTTCACGGGCAATATTTTGCTCGTTAATGATCACACCTTCGACTTCGACACGAGCACCATTTAGGTTAAGTTCTTCAATGCCTTGGAAGCGTGTTTGTGCATCAATCACAACGGTGGTGTTAGTTAGTACTTGATCAGCATCATTCTCACAATGCTCGATTTCAAATGTTCTTGCTTCAGCATCGTAGTTTGATACGTATCCTTCACATTCAAATTCTTTACCTTGCCATTGGTTGTTATCGTCAAAGTCTGGTTGCTCAAACTCAATAACGGTAGCGATGCGTTTGCCATTTTTCATGACAGACGTTACTTCCACTTCTTGGCCTTGTTTTAGGTTCGCTTTGCTGCCATCTTCAAATCGTGTTGCGTTATCGATGAAGAATGCACCTCGGTAGTTTAGTGAGAACTCACGGTAGTCATTTGCAACCCAAGTGACGATGCCTTCCACATCGCTGTCATTGCTTATGACGTCGTAGCCTTCAACTTCTACCTCATGTGCCATGAAGATACCGTTTTGCATTTCACCTTCGGCTTCAATCCATTGACCAATGCTAAGCTGGTTAACGTTGTTATATGTCACCGTTACTTTTCCACCTAACTTAAATGTTCCAGCATTTGCATCGATACTGGTAATACGGCCTTCCAGTTCGTAGTCGTTATCAAGTGCTGGGTAATCGTTATCTACGTCGAGCTCGACCACAGACAACACTCGATAACCCGCATCAGCAGTTGGCAATGATGACACCATCACCCAGTCGTTGACCTCTATATCATCACTGAAATCGTCAAGCTGCAGCTCTACGCCGTTTACCGTGAATTTTTTCTTCACATGATCAATTGCTGTCACACGTCCAGTAATGGTTGGTTCAAGTATGACTCGGACGCCATTGTCCGAAGTTTGCCGAATATCTGAACCCACGCGAACCACCATTTTTGGTTTTACATCGGCCAGTTGCACTTGTGTGTCGTCATAAACCACCTCAGACACACGATACGTATGTCCATTGACGGTTAACGTGCTTTCTTCAGCGTTGACCGCTTCAACAGAGCCAATCGCTACACTTGGTTTCACTGCTGGTTGAGTTGATGTGCTATCGCTATTGCTGCCACCACCTGAACCACCACAACCAGACAATGCCAAACCTACTACAGAAATAAGAGCGAGTTTTTTCATTGTATTAACCTCAATTTACGAGCGAGTTTAGGAAATTGCCTGTATCTTATTGGGCATATCGTGAAGAGATCGTGAAGAAATGTGATTTTATGAAAATTTTAATTGTAGATGACAACCATAACGTCTCGGAGACGATTGCAGACTATCTTGAGCTAGAAGGCATGATTATCGATTGTGCGTTTCATGGAGAGGCTGCGATTAAGTTAATCGAGGAAAATCATTACGATGTAATCATCATGGATATCATGATGCCGAAGCTCGATGGCATCAGTACGGTACAGAAGCTTCGACAAGATAAGTTATGTGGAACGCCAATTCTCTTCCTAACGGCAAAAGATACGCTAGAGGACAAAATCGCGGCTTTTAAAGCGGGGGGAGATGATTATTTAATGAAGCCATTTGCGATGGAAGAGCTCAGTTTGCGTGTTCATGCTTTGGCTAATCGTGGTCCAAGACAAGATATCGGAACGCTCAAATTTGCAGATATTTGTTTAGATGCGCGGACAGGAAAAGTAACGAGAAAAGACAAAGAAATTAAGCTGAGTCGAATTCAAACTAAAATTTTAAAATTGCTCCTCCAACGTGCTCCAGCAGCGGTCTCGCGCACAGAAGTGATCGATAGTGTGTGGGGAGACGAACCACCCGGAAGTGATGCACTTCGTAGCCATATTTACGGTTTAAGAACCGCGCTAGACAAAGGTTTTGAAGAATCACGATTAGAGACTATTCATGGACAAGGTTACCGACTTAAAGCATAACGAATATCCAAGCATTTATCGCAAGATCCGTTGGGGTTTTGGGGTCATGACGTTTGTGATGTTTACTCTTTTTTGGTCGCTGATTTATGTGGCAGAAAACAAACTGGAAGTGCTGAGTTTACATCACTGGCTAGATACTGAAGCTGCGCTTTATAGTGAGAATTTCGAGAAACAGGGCTGGGATGCGCCATTGCCAAACGTATTGGAATTCAACTCATATTGGAGTGAAGCACCGACACCCGATTGGTTGCTCTCTTTTACTTCACCTGGTTTTTACGAATACCTGCTTGGTGAAGAAGACAAACACTTTGTTGTATTGAACCACCCCTCAGGGAAGGGGCTTATGTACATTGTATTTCAAGATGACTCAGATGATTACTTGGACGAATACGAAAGCTCGCTGCATCAGTTTACGCTGCTGCTCGGTGGTTTGTTTTCATTTGTCATGGTTGGGTATGGCATTTACATGGTGCGAATATTGTCTCGGCCATTAGCGCAAATTGAAGACAAAATTAGCCAAATGTCACCGGATCAACCCGCTTTCCAAGTTGAAACTAAGTTCAGCGAAACACGCCAGATAGAGCAGACTTTGCTGGATAATAAGAACGATATCGCGGGCTATTTCAAACGAGAACAAGAATTTAGCCGTTTTGCATCGCATGAGTTGAGAACGCCAATCATGGTGATTAAAGGCTCAACAGACATTCTGACGCGTCTTCCTGATCAACCTCGAGTTGCGCAAAAAGCCATCACGAGGATGCAGTCAGCTTGTGACGAGATGCGTGTACTGACAGAAGCGTTTCTCTTACTTGGTAAAGAGAAAATAGAGCCTCAACATTACGGAGAGCATCAGCTTCTTACTTGTTTACAAAAACAACTGGAAGAGCTGGCTCCTTTATTTGCCAAGCAAGATTCGAACTACGCTTTGCACGAACAACATAGTGGTGTAGTGAAGGCACCAGAGAGTTTTGTGACCATTGTTATCAACAATCTGATTAAAAACGCCTTTAGCTATAGTGTGGGAGATATTGAAATTGAGTTGAAAGGTCATGCGCTTAAGATCCTAAACCGTCACGATGGCAACGAGACGTACAACGCTGGTTATGGTTGTGGGCTTGTTATCGTACAACGAATATGTGAACGGATGGGGTGGGCGTTAGTACTGGACGATGATGGTGTTCGATTTAGTGCAAAAGTGGAGTTCTGCTCTTAGCTTTGCGCGTATTGATTCAAGTGAGAATTAACGCTCTGGATTTTTCTTGTCGTACGCATCTAACCCGTAGTCAAACAAGAAAAAACTGGAATTTGAATTAGACTGAAGTTAGTGAAGCGGAAACTCGAGGAACCGTTATGCTCTCTTATCAGGTCAGCCGAAGTATTGAAATTAATAAGAATCAAAGTGAAATTATTGGCTATCTCAAGAACTTCAATAACTGGCCCAGCTGGTCACCATGGATCATTCTTGAACCAAGCTGCGAGCTGACATTCAGTGATAATCAGGGCCACGTTGGAGCTGGTTATCAATGGAATGGTCAGCGTATTGGGACTGGCGCGATTGTACTGGAAAGTACTCAAGAGCATCGATTAGATATGGAGCTACATTTCTTTCGCCCAATCAAGAGCCATGGAAAGGTGACTCTAATCGTGACGCCGTCACAAAATGGCTGTTTAGTCGAATGGCAAATGCAATCTCGCGTCCCTTGGTATCTGTTCTTTCTGAAAAGTATGTTTAAGTCGATGATAGAGATGGATTATCAACGTGGGTTACGCATGCTCAAAAGTAAGCTTGAAACCGGAAGAGTGCATTCAGACTTAGTCGAAATAGGTAACCGAACGTTGCCTCAAATTCATTACATTGGGATCAAGGGTGTGGCTAGCTTGCAGGAATTAGGTTCGGTAATTGAGAAGCATGTTCAGCAACTAGAACAGTTAATTAGTGACGAAACCCTATCCGTGAATGGTGAATTGTTTTGTTATTACCAGTCGATGGATATGCAGAAAGGTACATTCGAGTTTATCACTTGCTTTCCTCTTCATAACTCAGTACCAGCGCCTCAAGGGGCGGTTACCGGTACCATTCCTGAGAGTGAAACATTTGTCGTTGAACACCGAGGTGAATATCAGTTTTTGGGAAATGCATGGGCTTTAGCGATGAACTTGGTTCGTCAGAGTGGTATGAAAGTCAAAACCAGTCCTTTAGGAATCGAACGCTATCTGAATAGCCCGAAGGAAACCACGGAAGAAGAGCTAAGAACGGAAATTATTTTGTTTAAGAAATGACAGGCGCAGGCGAGTAGGGTGTTTAGGTATCATACTGGTTATGCGAAATGTTATTAAAGAATAATAGCCTATCTGTTCCTACCCATAAAAATGCCTCAGCAATCGCTGAGGCATGGTTTTACAGGCCAACTTCTCTTGTTAGAGAATTATTGTGCACGGTATTTACCGCTGTTTAGTTCAATTTTAGACGCTTTTACCCGGCTGTCTGCGTTTAGGTAGTCGCTAATACTTAGCAGATCTTGATCTTGAGATGCTTTTAACACCGCTGATTCCCCCTCTGCGAAGATAACTTCTAATTTTAACTCTTTGGCGACTGCTTTCGCTTCGTTAGGATTGTTTACGGTGATATAAACCAGTCCAGTGGCTTTGGATACGTTACTAAACGCATTCTTAAACACCTCATCACCCGCTTGAAGTTTTACGTCTTCAGATAGGGTTCTAATAGTGCCAGTTTGCACTTTTCGATAATCTTGGCCATTAATCTCAACCGCTTCTGATGGCACAAACAGTTCTGGTGCAGGCTGTTGAGAGAGCTGTTGCTCAGCGTATACACTCGACGTCATGATAACGAGAGCCAGCATAGAAAATGATTTGTATTTCATGTTATTGACTCCTTAGTGTCCAAATATGCGCATCGACCAGTTCTTAATAACACCGGGCTGAGCGTTGTTTGCCATCGGAACGTCATAGATGGTGGAAGAGTTGAAATATGCAATGTAAGAATAGACTTCATCGCCGTTCGTATCTATTGCTCGCAACGTCCATTCGCCTTTTGCATCTTCGCCATAAAATTGGTTAGACAACATTAATTGATCTTTGTAGCCAGTAATCGATGAATCAAGAGATTGACCAACAAGACCATTGCGCGGTGTTTGCAAAACGGAACGAGTCCCTGATGGCGAAATGAGCTCGATAGCTAAGTCGGGCAGACGAGCGTGGTCCAGTGTCAATGTCACTTGAACGGATTCTACTGTCAGCTCATCGGCAATGGCGATACTTGAAGAACCACCAACTAGACTTGCATCGGGTACACTTACTTCTGTAGCGTTATTAACCCATGGCGTAATGACTTGAGTTGGCAAAACACGATTCGTCATGCGAGCACGTTGCATCGCTTCATCTAAATCTACAGCGCCGAAGCCATAAAAAGTATGGAAATCTACGCCTGCTGCGTTTTTTTGCCAAGGGGCAATTGCCTCGTAGCTAACCTGTTCACCTTTATGGTTAGTAAATTCAAGCTGTACGCCTGGATGCGCTTTATCCGTTACTTTTGCTGTCTCCGCTAGTAAAGCACGTACATCACGAGCAGAAAGTGCGTGGTTGGTTGACATGATTGCCGCGATGGCACCCGATGTGTTCGGCGCAGCCGATGAGGTTCCGTTCATCGTACTGGTATAGTTACAGTTCGGATCGAGCTCCGTTCCGCCGTGTAACCCATTAATGCCAAGGCCATCACTGGTATTTTGCCCTTCTTCACAACCCATTAAATCAGTGGTGACCATAGCAGGGAAATCTTGCCCATATTCACCTGCTGGTGCTGCAACCCACACGTTCGAACCCACAGATGAGTAACTCGCTCGCGTACCATCCGCTCGTAGTGCACTAGTGACTAAATTGAAGTAATTGGCGTTATCATAAGACTGAGCAGAGTTGTGCATCGGTAAGCCTTGATTGTCTCCACCAGCAAAGAAGTTACTTGGCAATACGAAGAATCGCCCTGCATTGAAATAACGGTAACCATTACCTGCTGACTTTACAAATACAGCACCTCGACCCCAGGCGTTACTCTCGCTGACGTTTTTCATCACGTCCATTTCAAGTTTTAGTTGAGGGTCGCTTTCATCAAAAGTAATCGGGTTTATAGGGCTGAAACCGTAACTTTGGTTAAATACGCGAACATCACGTGTTGCTGGGTCCATGCCATGGGAGATTAACCAGCCTTCTAATGTCTGGTTGGCTAACCAGTTAAAACCGATGAGGGAAGAGAGAGAAGCGACACCGCGTCCGCCTTCACCGTTGTTGCCGACGGCGCTAATCAAACCGGCTACAGCAGTGCCATGACCATTAGTATCAACCGGATAACTTGGTGGGAATGAAGAGTCTTCGACGAAGTTTCTGCTACCTGTAACTATATTACCTGCAAGGTCGGGGTGATCGATCTGCACTCCAGAATCAATAACGGCAACTTTCACACCAACACCTGCAATCCCCATTGCCTGAGTGAGCTTAGTGTTTAAGTCGTTCCCAGCAACAGCAGGATTAGCCGCAAACGCAGTTTGCCCCGTGTTGTCTAAGTGCCATTGTTCAGAATAGAGTGGATCAAACGCCGAGACGGCAGGTGCAATGCCTACTGCCAACATAGCAGCAAATAGGCGATTAATGCGTATTTCCATTTTTGACCTCATGTCTTTGTTTGGAATTTTTTAGTTCCTGTTTCATATTCCGCTAACAGGAACAAACAAAGCTAACGACAAAGAATAAGGACGAAAACCATTTACAACTTGTTTACATTAAAAGTTCGATGGACAACATAAGTCTTTGTTAATTTACTGAAACTATGAGGTTTTTATATGTCGCATCGAGCATGCATGAAAAGTGAAAAGCAGAAAATACGAGTGTACCGTCTGCTTCAAGAGGGGGGGTTATTTAGTTGGAGCGGGTTGAATAGTTGCCATTGGTTTCTTAGGTTCGGCTTTTTCCTTAGGCAGCACGTTATCAATCCACTTTTTAATGTACAACTTATCGAATTCTTTATCACACCACTTTTTGTTTAATCCACGTCGATTGAACTCAGCACCAATCGCCACTTTGGTTTGGTTAGTTGCACGGTTGTAGTAGAGAGTTTCACATAGTTGAGTGTTACTCATTTGCTGGGCATATACGTTGACACTGCTGCTGCGCATTCCCAGTTGAGATGCTTGCTGATTACTACACGCCATAAGAAATAGAGGCGCAAAAGTAATAATGATTAGATTTTTTTTCATGTGTGCTTTTTTATGATGTAGGGTGAATGACGAACTGGTTTCTACCAGCTTGCTTCGCATCATACAAAGCTTGGTCTGCCAAGAAAAACCATTGATCCCATTCTTGTTTAATTATTTGTGCCGACAGTTTGTCCACTGCTCCAAGGGAAATTGTCGCGTTTAATGGTTTAGAGTCAACCACCAATGGCGTGTTTTCAACAGTATATCTCAATCGCTCCAAAAACTTAGCGCAATCTTCAGCTCGCTGTACTTCGAATAATAGGACAAACTCTTCTCCACCCCAACGAATGAGTAGGTCACCAGAGCGAGTGGATTCATTAAATAGCGTGGCAATATGAGTCAGCATTTTATCGCCAATATCGTGTCCATATTGATCATTAAAGGTTTTAAAATGATCAACATCTAAAACTGCTAAGGCAAATGTTCTATCTGGGCTTCTACGAGCCATTTTGTCCAGCCAAATGTGAAGATAGCGACGGTTATGCAGTTGAGTTAACGGATCGGTAGTATTTTCTTGAGTGAGTGCTTTATTAATACGTCTAACGCGCAGTACGTAACGAAAACCAACGACACCAATTGCCGTAATAGCGATAAAGTAGAACATTTCTCGATAGCGCTGCGAACGCAGTTCAGACGCTTGTAGCGCATTTTTTGTTTCTAGCAATTTGAGTTCTTTCTGGGCTAACTTAGCTTCGAGATCAAACTTAATGTTAATCATCTCTTCACCATGAATATGATGAGAAAACTCAGCCTCCAGCTCTCTTAATTGGGTTAAATAATGAAAAGCGGCTTCATAGTCATTAAGAATTTGATGAGCGTTTACCAGTACCGAAAGCATATCAATACGCTGCCGCAGCTCTAATTCACTGGTTGACTTGGTTTGTTCTAGAACGTTAAGCGCTGTTGTAATAGCTTTATCGTATTGTTTGTTTGCGAGGTAAGCCTCTGCAAATGCCTCGTAACAAGACGTTTTTAGCATTTCTAGATTTTTTGGAATGGGCAGTTCTACGCAACGTTGTGCGACCATTAATGCATCATCAATTTTTCCTACCGAGCTCAACATTTGTGAAAAGCTGGATAAAGAGTGGTGCTTGACTGTGTCAGACCCCGTTTGCATTGAAAGTCGAATGGCTTCATTGAAATAATATTCCGCTTTTTTGTTATCTCCGAGGCTCGAGTGAACGATGCTAAGGTTTGCGTAGATAACCCCCATAAAAAAGCTATTATCGTATTGATATTCGCTCTCTAGGTAAGTGTCGAGAGCTTGCGTTAGGTAACTGTTGGCCCGAGCCCAATCTGATGCGTCGATGTAGACCGTCCCAATGTTGTTCAGTGTCATCGCGACTTGTATTTCAAATACTGTTTTTTCTAATAACTCATAGGCATTGCGATAATATTTTAGGCCACTGCGTAGTTGATTTCGAGATACTTCTAGATTGCCTAACCAGCGGTAAGCACGGCCTTCTAATGCTAGATAACCAAGATCACGGGCTGTAGAAACAACGTCATGGAGTAACAATTCTGCGTTCCAGTTATCGTCTTGCTCAATCATTGTTACAGCCTTATTGAGCTGTGCTTCAGCGACGACCCATTCCAAATGGTGCTTTTTACCGAATTCGATTAAATCGGGCATATCTTTCGGTAATGGAACGCCTTCGTAACGCTTAAGGTACTTTCGTGCAAAGTAATACAGAGCAAGAGACTCCGCTGATGCATTCTGTGGCGCATTTAACTCACCTTTTTGAATTGATCGCGGCTTACCCATCGAGCGAAAGTAGAGTTTTAACATGGGCTTGCTTTCTGCTGAAATGTGTTCTTCCAGATAAGCTTGCTTTTCGGTACTCGCCAGTACGTTGGTGGGATGCAAGAAAAGTCCAAGTGCAGTACAAAGTGCGCAAGCCAGTTTTTTAATTGAGAAGTGCATGAGCGTATTAATAAAATGTGATCTCTTAACCGAATACCAGTTAAGTCTACCATTTCTTGTTGGTTAAGTGCGGATGGATTCCCAGTGGCAAAGTGTTTTGGGAGTGAGATACGAGAAGGAGCTCTATAATATTATGATTTATAAAACAAAATCTATTGAAAACTTATGCAATGATTAGGCGATGGTATAGACAAGGTAACGATGACAGGTAGGCGAGCATATTCGGTGGACTCAATCTAATGATTTAAGCCGCGGATTCATCGCTCAAAATCAGGGCGAAGTGTAAAAAATTACGCTTCTGTCATAAATATTTAATGTTTGTATGGGTTGTTAAAAAACTGGATATTAGACATAGTGTTATTAAGCCAATAAAAAATGGCTTTTATAATAAATAGGAGATTAACTATGCATAATGAAATGATTCAACCTTCGCACTTCGGCATTATCGGCCGTACCTGCATCGCTTCAGTACTTATGATTGCGGGTGTTTTCGCTCTTATTTAAGAGTCAAGGGTAACGATGATTACCTTTTAAAGAGTAAGAAAATTCAGGGAATCACCTTAACCTTGTGTAAGGTATTCCCCTGAAAATCCAAGCTAGTCTTTAGTTATTAGCTGAAGAAGCTAAAAATCAATGCACTTACCGCCACAATGCCTGCTGCTAGAACAAAGTAAGTAGAGACATTTCCTCGATATTGTTTCATCGCCTCGATTTTATACACCGCTAACATTGGCATAATAAATAAGATCATTGCAATAACAGGCCCTGACAATGCTTCCATCATACCAAGAATACTTGGGTTCATGATCGCGGCCGCCCAGATTGAGAAGAACAGTGCTGCCACGCTGATACGATCAACACGCTTCTCAGATAGGTTAAAATGCTTGTTAATTAAACCATTTAAGCTTTCACGCGCACCTAAAAAATGCCCAAGGAAAGATGAAGTGATAGCAACAAACGCTACTAAAGGACCAAGTGTTGCAATAAATGGATTATCGGTTGCGTTCGCTAAGTAAGACAATACGGATACGTTTTGTTCTTTTGCTTGAGCCAATTGTTCAGGTGACAGTGTTAGTACACAGGAAAATACAAAAATAAGAACAAAGGCAATCAGCATGATGCTAGTGCGACGAAGAATAACTTCGGATTTGGCATCTGCCTGCTTACCGTAATGGCGACGTTGTACATTTGCAAAGCTTGAAATTGCAGCTGCGTGACTAAACGAGAAAATCACTACAGGAACTGCTAACCACATAGTGCTAGCAAAAGCTGACGCTTCTGGCACATCCATGACAGGCATGGTCCAGTTCGGTATTAAGTAAAATGATAGAAAGGCAAGAATGGCAACAAGTGGGAACACCATAATGGCAAAGGCCCGTAGCATTACTTTTTCACCCGCCATCATAATAGCAATTAGTGCAAACACTAGTACGCCAGAAAGCAAAGGTCTAGGTAAAGAAGCCATATCAGCCTGATTTACCATGAAGCTATCTACTGTGTTTGTTATTCCAACCCCATATATCAACAGGATCGGGAAGATCGAAAGAAAATACAGCAGTGAAATAGAACGGCCTGCTTTTGCGCCGAAGTGCTCTTCCACTACATCAGTGAAGTCTGCGTTTTTGATCTTAGAAGATAGTACAAAACGAGCTAAGCCACGGTGCGCAAGATAGGTCATTGGAAAAGCAAGTACTGCCATCGCGACTAAAGGCCAAAAACCACCAATCCCAAGGTTAATTGGCAGAAACAGGATGCCTGCGCCAACGGCCGTTCCAAATAGGCTAAGAACCCAATGTGTATCATGTTTTGACCAAGCTGTGGTTGTGTTTATTTCACTAGGATTTAAGGCATTTCGAGATTCTTTCACTTTAAAACTCGCTTTTATAAAAATAATAATGCTGAAAATGGTAAAGGTTTTAGTGTTTATTATCACATGCGAAGCTTGGTGAATAATGCTGTGGATTTGGTGTGGTTGTAAATTATCCAACTATGAATTTTTCAATAAACCAGAATAAAGTTCTTAATTTTAATGCACTTAATGGTTGTATGTATTGAAATTTTCATCTTGTGTGGTTTTTGATTTTGCGGTCAAAACTTAATCACGGATGTATGTTCTAAGTGAGTTAGGCCTAATTTTCAGGAAGAATATTACATATCTTAAGCACTTAATTGAGATGTTTGTGTCCCGTCATTTAGATGAGATTTAGGTATACTGCTGCCATTCATGTTAAAGAAGGAGTCATTGAATGGACATCTTGTCTGCGCAAAAAGAGGACTTATTTGCCATATATAAGCTCGAAAATACTTTATTTGGAGAACACGCCTATCCTCAATTTTTCTTTCGGCAAGCTTTTGATTGTTGGGGAGAGAGCTTACTGGTAGCAAAAGAGGGAGAGCAGGTCGCAGGGTATATATTGCTAACGACTAGCACAAATGCACATCAATATTGGATCATGTCATTGGCCGTCGATATTCAACATAGAGGTAAAGGTATTGCGCGTTCCCTCCTAGAAAACGTTATTGCGCCGTTGAAGTTAGGCTCAAGCGTGAAATTGACTGTCGATCCTAAGAACCAACCTGCATTGTCTTTATACCTCTCCCTTGGCTTTAAAACGTTAGAAGAAGAAGCGCATTATTTTGGTGACGAAGAATCCAGGTTAGTCATGGAATTAGTAAAGTAATACTGCACGATAATGACCGAAATTTGCACACAATCAGTGCGTAGCATTACGTTGCTATAATTGGTTTTAAGCTAACTCGTTGTATAGTAAAAGGTTTTTGATCTTGGCACCTCACTTGCTTTACATAAACGTTCATCGATAACTCGATGCGCCGCTCTCAATAGCAGGCGAGAGCGGTATAGGGTATTACTTTTTGAAAATGTACTAACAGCGTTAAAGGCATTGCTGCCTCTCTCGATTCGGGAGAGGCTTTTTTTTGCTAGTAAGTTGGGCTGAATCGCACTGGAGGTGTTATGTCGCAAGGATGCAAAAAAACCACTTGTCCCTATTGTGGTGTTGGATGTGGTGTCGAGGTCAATGCGAAAGGAATCGTTGGGGATGCGTGTCATCCTGCAAATGCGGGATCACTGTGCGTAAAGGGCGTCGCGCTGGCAGAGAGCTTGAATATGCCTTCGCGCTTGCTGTATCCAAAGCTTGTCACCAAGCAACGACCTCAAGGGCAAGAAGTGCAATGGCAACAAGCCACGGATCTGATTGCAGAAAAGATTCATCAAGCGAAAGCGGAGTTTGGACCTGATTCCGTCGCTATGTATGTGTCAGGCCAGTTGTTGACGGAAGACTATTACGTCGCCAACAAACTCATGAAAGGCTATGTTGGCAGCGCAAACATCGATACGAACTCGCGTTTGTGTATGTCTTCGGCGGTTGCGGCTCATGTACGAGCATTTGGTGAAGATGTCGTTCCCGTCAATTACGACGATATTGATAAGACTGAGCTATTGATCATTTGCGGTGCTAATACCGCTTGGACGCACCCTGTTTTATTCCGACATATTCAACAAGCGAGAGAAAACAATCCTAACCTCAAGCTGGTGGTCATTGACCCGCGTGAAACGGTCACCGCACAGCAAGCGGATTTGCATCTACCGATTAAAAACGATGGTGATGTGTCACTCTTCAATGGGCTGCTCAAGTTTCTTATTGAACAACAATTGATTGATTCTGAATACATAAATTCTTATACCGACGGATTTAATGCACTTAGAGAAGAAGTTTCTGATTTGCGTTACGATGTCACTAATTTGACGTCTTCCATTGGCATTTCAGAAGAAAAACTCACGACATTCTTCCAATGGTTTGCGCAAAGCCCAACCGCAATTACGTTGTTTTGCCAAGGGGTAAACCAAGCCGAAAATGGCGTCGACAAAGGCAATGCAATCATTAATGCACACTTGGCGACGGGTAAAATTGCCAAGTCAGGTTGTGGGCCGTTTTCTATTACAGGTCAGCCCAATGCGATGGGTGGGCGAGAAGTCGGTGGTTTGGCAAACCAGTTAGCGGTTCATCGCGCTTTTGACGCAGAGTCTATCAAGCAAGTGCAAGCGTTTTGGGATTCGCCAGAAATTGCCACTCAGCCCGGTTTAAAAGCCGTTGAGCTGTTTGAGGCGGTAGAACGTGGCGAGATTAAAGTTCTGTGGATCATGGCAACCAATCCCGTTGTCTCTTTACCAGATAACCAATTGGTAAAACGTGCACTAGAGATTTGTCCGTTTGTGATTGTTTCCGATATCACAGCGGATTCGGATGTAGCGCATTTTGCGGATCTGTTGCTGCCCGCCGCTGGTTGGGGTGAGAAACAAGGTATGGTAACCAACTCTGAGCGTCGACTTTCTAGGCAGCGTCAGTTTCAAACGCCTCCCGGTGAAGCAAAATCAGATTGGTGGGCGATAAGCCAAGTCGGGCAAGCTCTGTGTGCATTGGAAAAGACACAAAATGGCTTTGCATTTACTTCTGAGCGGGCGGTATTCAGGGAGTATGCGGCGATGACAGGCATGAATGCAGATTCACCTTTGAAGCTCGACCTGTCTCAACACGCGAACTTAACCGAGCAAGAATACGAAGAGTGGGTACCGACACAATGGGGAGGAGAGCGTCCTTTTGCTGATGGCATCTATTCGCACCCAGATGGTAAAGCGCGTTTTGTCGTGACCAGTGAATCTCCAACGCGTTTAGAAAGAACAAAAGGCTGGTGGCTCAATACGGGCAGGCAACGCGATCAATGGCATACCATGACGCGCACAGGTCATATCGCACACCTTGCCGCCTCTGAGTTAGAACCAACCGTGTACATGAACACACTCTCTGCTACTCAAAATCGCTTAAAAGCAGGACAACTCACCAAGCTGTTTCAGCCTACTTCAAACACCGGTATTTATGCCAAAGTTGCCATTGATGAAGGTTTGGGTTTTCAAGAGCTGTTTATGTCAATGCATTGGGCGGGTCGATATGGCGGTGAAAGCAGCGTTAACGCGATAGTAAACAGCGCAAAAGACCCTATTTCCGGGCAGCCTGCATTTAAGTCATCTTATGTTGAAGTGCAAGATGCGGCGGTAAAAACCTACGGTATGTTCATCGGTACACAGTTTGATTCCGGCAAGTTTCTCTACAGCGCATTTCAAGCAGAAAGTAACTTGGGCATCTGGCGCTTTGCACACGATAAACGACCAAAGAAACAGAGCTTTTGTCGAACGGAAAAGAGCCGCAGGATTACGATAGATATTGCCCAAGGTTGGCTAGCGGTGGATTACGACCTTGTTGGAGACGTTCGTATCATTCGCTCTGTTTTAGTGGTGTCTAGCGAACCGATTCAAACTGACTACACCAACTTTACTGGCTTGATTGGCAAGCCGATGGAGCTATCGCAACTGCTTGCCATCACTCAATCGCAAAGCAGTGCCAAACTGGTTTGTAGTTGTTTCCGCGTCACCGATAAACAAATACATGACGCGATGGAGAAACAAGACTGCACTTCACTGACTCAACTTCAAAACAAACTCAAATGCGGCAGTAACTGTGGCTCGTGCGTCTCTCAAATCAAACAAATGGTCGACAGCCATCAGCATCAAAAGGGCAAACAGCAAGCGAACCAGCAAAGTTTGGCTATTCAAATAAAGTAAGTCATAAAGAGGATAAGCACATGGAAGCGCCTTATCAAAAGTCTTGGTTTAAGAAAGGACAAGCGAGTCAGAATCAAGAACGCTCGTCTCGCTTTTCTAAGCATGACCAAGCAAGCAAACTGAACCAACTTTTAGAAGACCATTCACTAGACCTGGACGCGAACCACAAAGGTTTTGTCTCGATTGTCGGAGCAGGGCCGCACGATCCTGACTTGTTAACCGTGAAGGCTGTGAAAGCGATTATGTCGGCAGAGGTGTTGCTTTACGACCGTTTGGTTAACAAAGATATTTTGGAGTTGGCTCCGCCACAAGTCGATTGGATTTACGTGGGCAAACGATGCGGACAACCTAGTATTGGTCAGGAAGAAATTTGTGATTTGATGGTGTCGCTCGCTCAGCAAGGAAAGCGAGTTGTACGCTTAAAAGGGGGAGATCCTTTTGTATTTGGTCGTGGAGGCGAAGAGGCGTTAGCGCTCGTCAAAAACTCAATCGCGTACGAAGTCATTCCCGGCATTACCGCTGCGATTGGATGTTCAGCAAACAGCTTAATTCCGCTGACTCATCGTGGCGTTGCTCGCAGCGTTACCTTTGTGACGGGGCAAGTGGTAACAGGCGCATTTGAAGCGTGGAGCCAACTGATGCAAAGCGGACAAACGTTAGTCTTCTATATGGGGTTAGAAAAGTCATCGCAAATACAAACGGGTTTAATAGGCTCTGGTTTGAGAGAAGATTTTCCAGTCGCGATCATCACTCATGGTTGCAGCCCTCAACAACAAGTGCACGTTACACAACTCAATCAGCTCAATGATTTATCGATTACACTTAAAGGCATGAGCCCAGCATTGATTGTGATGGGAGAAGTTGTCAAACTGCGCGAACAACTAATAGAAACCGTACAGTCAGTGACGGAATACGAGGGAATATGAGCAGCATTTTGGAGTGTATCAGAACAGTCGGTCGTGGCGAACGTGGTAGAAAACCACTGAACTTTGACCAAGCGTTTCGAGTTATGGATGAATACCTAAACGGTGAGTGCGACGACGATCAGATGGCAATGTTATTGATGCTGATCCGTGTACAGAACGAAACTCAACAAGAAATCGCTGGCTTTGTGAAAGCATTCCAATCCCGCATGCCTGCTATTGGTGCAGACATTGATTGGCCATGTTATGCAGGCAAACGTGAAGCGGCAGGTCAACCTTGGCACCTGTTGGCAGCGAAGATCCTCGCCGATAATGGTCATAAAGTGCTGATGCACGGCTATCACGACCGTCAATCTGGTCGTTTACACGCTGAAGACTACCTCGACAAATTTGCTATTACGAAAGCAGAATCAGCAGAAGACGCAAAGCGTGTATTAGAAACACAAAACATTGTGTATCTACCGCTAAGTTCGTTTGCACCCCAAGCCGAAACCATGATCGGTTGGAAGAATCGCTATGGGCTTAGAACGCCGATTAATACCGTGGTTCGAGCACTGAATCCGGGGCAGGCGACGGTTGGTATTCGTGGTAGCTTCCATCCTGGATTCCAACAACTTCATGCTGAAGTCGAATACGAGATTGGTCAAACCGCTCATGCCGTTGTGTCATTCAAAGGACAATCGGGTGAGTCAGAATACAACCCGAAAGTAAGCCAAACCGTATGGTTAAGCCAAACAAGCGGCGTGACATCGCACTACTGGACGGAGCAAATGCTGTCTGAGGTACCAATGCCTGTGAACTGCCCGTTTGGGACGTCAGAAGATGACATGAACCAAATGGTGAATACGGTTCTCGCCACCATGACAGTGGTCTTGTTTGCACAAATGCATGACAGGGAAAAAGCATTCGAACGCGCTTTCTCTTACTGGCAAGCCTATTGCGGCCAGCAATAAGATACTATTGTCAATTAATGTAAAACCAACGACGCAAAGTTGTTGAATCTGAATCCATTATCTATTGTTTGAAGAAGGTAAAAGATCCTAGCTCGCCAATGATGTGTTTCACCACCTTGCTCCGTATCAGAGTGGTGAAACCGCAGTTTTAGCCTCAATCGCGTTCGTTTTTAGCTTCGCGTTTGAGAATGAGAAAATCCCATATGGTAAGACACAGAGGACATGGATAATGGTTCTAAAGCATACCACTCCTAGTGAAAAGGCTTCTCACCCAATTCCGCAAGAAGCCTTCGATTGGTACGACGAATACGCCCACGGAAAAATCTCGCGCCGTGAGTTTCTAAATAGGCTGGGTGGCCTTGCGGTGCTTGGCTTTAGCATGACAGCACTGGTCGACGCGCTAACCCCGAATTACGCACTTGCAGAACAAGTTTCATTTAACGATCCTGACATCAAAGCAACTTACGAAACCTTTCCATCTCCAAATGGGCATGGAGAAGGGCGTGGTTATTTGGTGATGCCACAGAAGAAGACCTTAAAATCGCCGACCGTGTTGGTGATCCATGAAAACCGAGGTCTGAACCCTTATATCAAAGATGTCGCAAGACGACTTGCAAAAGATGGCTTTATTGCTTTCGCTCCAGACGCGCTTTACCCACTCGGCGGCTATCCGGGGAACGACGATGAAGGTCGCGCAATGCAGAAAGAGATGGACAGAGCCAAGATCGAACAAGACTTTATTGCAGCGGCTAACTTCCTTAAGCAATACGAGGGTGGTAACGGTAAATTGGGCGCGGTTGGATTTTGCTTCGGTGGATACATTGTCAACATGCTTGCGGCGGTAATGCCAGAAGAGCTCGATGCAGGTGTGCCTTTCTATGGAACACCAGCGGCGCAAGAGATCCAAAAGCAAGTCAAAGGACCGTTGATGATTCACTTTGCAGGGCTCGATAAGCGTGTTAACGACACATGGCCTGCTTATGAGCAGCAATTGATCGCAACCGACGCACGGTATCAAGCGTTAATGTATGAGAACGTCAACCACGGCTTCCATAACGACTCAACAGCACGCTACGCACCGGAAGAAGCAGCACTCGCTTGGGAGCGCACACTCGGCTTCTTCAAAGAACATCTTGCCTCTAGTTAAAACGCGTCTATTTTAGTTGGCACATTCCTTGTTATGTCTCTCTTAGTGAGTGAGATATAAACAAGGAATGTGCATGACTCAATCAACGTCAAAAACACCCATCATAGTATGCTGTGATAGCCTCCAAGAGCTGGCTCGATTGTCGGGCTTATTGAGCAAAGATTACGACAACATCATCGGCTGCCAATTGGCACAACTAGAAACGCTTATGCAGCGAGAACCGTCGGCAAGCGTTGTGGTTGGATGGCAGCAACCAACCGCGGAACTGCGTTTGATCGTCGATTTCTGCCGCAGAAAATCGGCACCACTTCTTATCGTCTTAAAGCAATTATCATCCAATGATATCAATCGGTTATCAGAAAAAATGGACTATGTTCTTATGCCGCACGATAGTGAATTTGCACTTCAACCTTGGATTGAGCATGCGGCATTAGTGAGAGCGAAATTCGAAAGTATGCAATCGGAAATTGAATCGCTGACCCACAAGATTGAAGAGCGCAAGCTGGTGGAAAAAGCCAAAGGTCTGCTGATGAAGATGCACAGCGTTGATGAAGATCAGGCTTATAAAGCGCTTAGAAATTCGGCCATGCAATCGAGCCAAACGCTCGCACAAGTTGCCAAAAATTTGATAACTACTTTGGAAGTGTTGGATTAGTTGCTCTACCACTTTGGGGTTAGGGTGCGTTTTCTAACGTGGTGCGTGTTGCACTATCAGCAAGCAATAACAGGGAATTAGAAATGGTAGAATAAACTAATCCATTGTATTTACAGTGAAAAATAAGTTGGCACAGTAATTGGATTAGTAGAATTGGGTTTATTGTTGAATCGCTTATCTCAATTATCAACGGCGGTAATTGTAGACTTAGCAACGGCGCTACTGCTCTTCGGAGTAGTGGCGCTTTTTTTATGGGAGCAAACCAATGAAATGGAGTTCGATGCTGAAAGTGTCAGCAATTTCGTTATCGGTATTCACCACGGTCAGCGTAAAGGCAGAGTTGGGTGAGCCAGAAATTGAAGACCTGAAGTTTGGTTTTATTAAGTTAACCGATATGGCACCGCTTGCGGTTGCTTATGAGAAAGGCTTTTTTGAAGACGAAGGCTTGTACGTCACTTTAGAAGCGCAAGCAAACTGGAAGGTGCTTTTAGACCGAGTCATCGATGGTGAGCTTGCTGGCGCGCACATGCTTGCTGGTCAGCCATTGGGCGCAACGATTGGTGTTGGCACAAAAGCAGAAGTGATTACTGCGTTCAGTATGGATTTGAACGGCAACGCAATCACGGTTTCCAATGATACTTGGGAGCAGATGAAGCAATACATTCCAAAGCAACCAGATGGCAAGCCAGTTCACCCAATCAAAGCGGATGCACTGAAGCCTGTGGTCGACAGCTATCTGGATAAAGGCAAACCGTTCAACATGGGGATGGTGTTCCCTGTATCGACGCACAACTATGAGTTGCGATACTGGTTAGCGGCAGGTGGGATTCATCCAGGTTTTTACGCACCAGACTCAGGCGATAACAGTGGCCAGTTGGATGCTGACGTTCTTTTGAGTGTTACACCGCCACCACAAATGCCAGCCACAATGGAAGCGGGCACGATCAAAGGGTACTGCGTAGGCGAACCATGGAACCAACAAGCCGTATTCAAAGGTATTGGTACGCCAGTTGTGACCGATTACGAGATCTGGAAGAACAACCCAGAGAAAGTGTTTGGTGTTTCCAAAGCTTGGGCTGAGAAGTATCCAAACACGCATATTCGCGTAGTGAAAGCCTTGATTCGAGCGGCACATTGGTTGGATGAAAACGACAATGCCAACCGCCAAGAAGCAGTGAAGATGTTATCAAAAAGCGAGTACGTTGGAGCGGATGCCGAAGTTATCGCCAACTCAATGACCGGCACATTTGAATACGAGAAAGGCGATAAACGAGACGTGCCAGACTTCAACGTGTTCTTCCGTCATAACGCCACGTATCCGTATTACAGCGATGCGATTTGGTACCTGACTCAAATGCGTCGCTGGGGACAGATCTCAAGCGAGAAGTCCGATGATTGGTACATGGATGTGGCGAAAGAGGTTTACCGTCCAGATATCTACCAACAAGCAGCTCAAGCGCTAATTGAAGATGGTGTGTTGAGCAAAAAAGACTTCCCAGATTTTAGTGCTGAAGATGGTTTCCGTGCGCCACAAACACACTTTATCGACAACATCGTTTATGACGGTCGCGAGCCAAATAAATATCTAGAGAAGTTCTCTATCGGGCTTAAAGGAAAAGACAAGGTTTAACCATAACGATAAACGCCACAGGCGAGGGGATTCGCTTGTGGCAACAAGGATGTAAATTTCTTAGGAGTGAGTATGTCTAGTAATGTCATTTCCCTGTTTCCTGCTAAGCAGGTAGTGAACCGAAGTCGGTTGGTGCTTTTGCCCGTCATTGGCTTGCTGATCTTTTTGGCAATGTGGCACTTAGCAGCGAGAGAAGTGCAAACTTCATTAGGTACGCTACCAGGGCCAGTGCAAACTTTTCAGCAGTTCAGCAATCTTGTCGATGACCATTGGCAAGAGCGAGAAAAGGAACAAGCGTTTATCGAGCGTCAGGAAAAACGTAATGCTGCGAAGTTAGCCAAGAATCCGGACGCGGAAGTGAAGATTCGTCCCTACACAGGTAAACCGACGTTCTTCGACCAAATCATAACAAGCTTAGTGACCGTAACTGCGGGCTTTTTGCTGGCGACGGTTATCGCGATTCCGCTTGGCATCGTGCTTGGTCTTAATCAAGGGCTGTATCAAGCGTTCAACCCAATCATTCAACTGCTCAAGCCCGTATCACCTTTAGCTTGGCTGCCTATCGTCACTATGGTTGTAAGTGCCACTTATGTGAGTGATGACCCAATGTTTGCTAAGTCGTTCATCAACTCTCTGATCACTGTAGCGCTGTGTAGCTTATGGCCGACGCTGATTAATACCGCAGTGGGTGTAACGAGCGTTGATAAAGACTTAATCAACGTGAGTAAAGTGCTTCAACTTTCGTGGTGGCAGCACATTCGCACTATCGTTTTACCTTCAGCCATTCCAATGATCTTCACAGGTTTACGTCTCTCTTTAGGTATCGCTTGGATGGTGTTGATTGCGGCAGAAATGCTCGCTCAAAACCCGGGGTTAGGCAAGTTCGTTTGGGATGAATTCCAGAACGGCAGTTCAGCATCATTGGGGCGCATCATGGTGGCTGTCATCACAATCGGCTTTATTGGATTGATGCTCGATAGAGGCATGTTGCAACTTCAAAAGTGGCTGTCTTGGAATAAACAACAAGCGTTGAGATAAGGGAAACGATCATGGAAAAAGCATTATTAGATCTAACGCGTTTAGGGATGCGATTCCCAACGCCAGATGGCGAGTTCATCGCGCTTAAGAACGTTGATTTACAAATCAATAAAGGTGAGTTTGTATCGCTGATTGGCCACTCTGGCTGCGGTAAATCAACGGTATTGAACTTAGTCGCAGGGCTGCACATGCCAACAGACGGCGGCGTGATCGTCGATGGACGAGAAGTAGCTGGACCGGGACCTGACCGCGCAGTGGTGTTCCAAAACCATTCATTGTTGCCTTGGCTCACCGTATATCAAAACGTTGAGCTCGCAGTAAAACAAATTGCTGGCAAAAAGGGCAAAGCGTGGATTCAGGAGCAAGTGAATCACTATTTAGAGCTGATTCAAATGCAGCATGCCGCGCACAAAAAGCCGGATGAAATCTCTGGGGGCATGAAGCAGCGAGTCGGCATTGCGAGAGCACTGGCACTTCAACCAAAGGTTTTGTTGATGGATGAACCATTTGGCGCATTGGATGCGTTAACTCGTGCGCATTTGCAGGATGCACTGATGAAGATTCAAGCCGAGCTAAACAACACCGTCATCATGATTACTCACGATGTGGATGAAGCGGTGCTGCTATCTGACAAAATCGTGATGATGACTAACGGACCGGCAGCAACCATTGGAGAAGTGTTAGAAGTAAATCTACCTCGCCCTCGTGAGCGTGTCGCACTGGCAGATGATGCGCAGTATCAGAAGTGTCGACAAGCGGTGCTGAAGTTCCTTTACGAGAAGCAATCCAAAGTCGAGATTCCTGCTTCGAAAGAAGACAAACCCAAAACCGCAGCGCAAACGGCATAAGGAGGCAGCGATGAACAGTCCTTTAACGATTCCAGTAAAGAACGCATTGAGCCATATCGTTGTGGTAGGCAACGGTATGGTCGGGCAACATCTCGTCGAGCAATTAGTGCAGAAAAACGCGCATTTGGAGCACCGAATTACCGTTATTGGTGCAGAGCGCTTTATCGCGTATGACCGTGTACAGCTGTCCTCTTTGTTTGCGGGTAAGTCTCATGATGATTTGATGCTGAGTAACCAAGAATGGTACGACATGCATGGCATCCAACTCGTACTTGGCAGCCAAGTAACAGGCATCGACAGAGAGCAAAAGCGCATTCTGCTTGATGGTGAAGATGTGCTGGGTTACGACCAACTCGTGCTCGCGACCGGCTCGTACCCATTTGTGCCGCCAATTGAAGGTAAAGACCGCGACAGCGTGTTTGTCTACCGTACGCTTGATGACCTTTCACAAATCAAGAAGGCATGTGAAGGTGCAAGAACAGGTGCAGTGATTGGCGGTGGCTTATTGGGTTTAGAAGCGGCAAACGCACTCAAACTATTGGGGTTAGAAACTCACGTCATTGAATTTGCGCCTCGCCTGATGCCTGTACAGTTAGATGATGGTGCTGGCTTAGTGCTAAAAGAGAAGATTGAAGCGCTAGGGCTAACCGTTCACACCTCAACGGGTACGGAACGAATCTGCGATGGTGAAACGGCTAAGCATCGTATGGTGTTTAAAGACAAAGATCCTCTCGAAGTGGATGTGATTGTCTTCTCCGCAGGCATTCGTCCTCAAGATGAGTTGGCAAGGCTGGCTGAGCTAGAAATAGGCGAGCGAGGCGGCATTGTGATTAACAACCAATGCCAAACCAGCGATGAGAACATATACGCGATTGGTGAATGTGCCCTTTGGGAGCAGAAGATATTTGGTTTAGTCGCACCCGGTTACACCATGGCGAGAACCACTGCCGATGTCTTGACTGGGATGCCGAGCGATGGTTTTAAAGGTGCAGACATGAGCACTAAACTTAAGCTGCTTGGGGTAGATGTGGCGTCTATCGGCGATGCACAAATGCAAACCGAAGGCGCACAAGAAATGGTATTGCAAGATGCGGTTGCAGGCATCTACAAAAAGCTGGTGGTTGATGCGAGCGGCACCCAATTACTTGGTGCGATTCTCGTCGGTGATAACAGCGATTACGATGCGCTCTTACAGTGTTATTTGAACAAAACAGTCTTGCCAGACCACGCGGCGAACCTGCTATTTGATACCGGAATGCTGGATGGAGAGATGCCAGACAGCGCCATCATCTGTTCTTGTCACAACGTCACAAAAGGTGACTTAGTTGCCGAGATACAAGCTGGAACCACCAACCTGACAGATCTTAAAGCCAACACCAAAGCCGGTACTGGCTGTGGTGGGTGTAGTAATATGGTGAAGTCGGTATTGGATACTCAACTGGCAGCCATGGGGGTAGAGGTTAACAACCACCTTTGTGAGCACTTTGAGCTCAGTCGCCAAGAGATGTTCCATATTTGCCAAGTGGAACAAATCAAAGACTTCGAAACCTTAATTGCACTGCATGGCAAGGGGCATGGGTGTGATATCTGTAAGCCGACAGCAGCATCTGTGTTTGCTTCTTTGTGGAATGAACACATCATGGAGCCTCAACATCAATCTCTGCAAGATTCCAACGATGCCTTTATGGCGAACCTGCAAAAAGATGGTTCTTACTCGATTGTACCTCGTGTTCCGGGCGGCGAAATCACACCAGACAAACTCATCGTGCTAGGCGAAGTTGCTCAGCAATACGATCTATACACCAAAATCACTGGCGGTCAGCGCGTGGATTTATTTGGCGCGCAGTTAGAGCAACTCCCAGAAATCTGGCAAACCTTAATTGATGCTGGTTTTGAAACAGGGCACGCCTACGGCAAGTCGGTGCGCACCGTGAAATCTTGCGTCGGTTCTACTTGGTGTCGCTATGGTGTTGATGACTCGGTCGGATTAGCTATTGAGTTAGAGAACCGCTACAAAGGATTGCGAGCGCCCCATAAGCTTAAGTTTGCCGTATCGGGCTGTACTCGCGAGTGTGCAGAAGCGCAAAGTAAAGACATTGGGGTGATCGCCACTGAAAACGGCTGGAATCTATACGTTTGCGGTAATGGCGGCATGAGACCAAGACACGCTGATTTGTTTGCATCCGACTTATCTAAATCAGAGTTGATCACCATGATTGACCGAGTATTGATGTTCTACGTCAGCACCTCAGATCGTTTGCAGCGTACGTCGGTGTGGATGGAGAACATGGAAGGGGGCTTAGATTACCTTAAACAAGTGATTTTGGACGACTCTCTGAATCTATGTGACTCGTTGGATGAACAAATGGCGCGCGTCGTAGATACCTATCAATGTGAGTGGAAGAGTACGTTGGATAATCCTCAAAAATTGCAACGCTTCCGTCCTTTCTTGAACAGCACGTCGGGCAGCAAAGTCTTGCCGTACCAGCGTGTGCGCGGTCAGCGTATTCCAGTGAAACAGGAGGTGTAAATGGCAGCGTTAACCAAAGTGAATTTGTGTCAGCTTGATGACTTAATGCCGTTTATCGGTGCTACTGTATTGATTGAAGGCGAGCATGTGGCGTTGTTCTACATTCCAGATAGCGGTGTTTACGCTGTTCAGGACTGGGACCCAATAGGTAAGGCTTATGTAATGAGTCGAGGGATTGTCGGTGATATTGATGGTGAGATGTGTGTTGCATCACCACTGTATAAACAGCACTTCAGTTTAAAGAGTGGGCAATGTTTGGAAGACGAAGCGCACTGTCTAAAAACGTGGCAAGTAACGATCGACGATAATCAGGTTTGTTATTTAGCCGAAGAATGATCCTCGAAATTAGCTTGCTCGATATGAGTAAATTCTTAGCGTAAGAGACAAGCGAATAAAGCTCCAGAGACAGCACAGTATGGCTCTGGAGCTTTTTACTATTTGGAAGGATTCACTTTCAGCTCGGTATAGCCAGTCGAGTCGTCCATCGTTCTGGTAAACTCAAGTTCTGAGTAAGAATGGATGATCAATTCTGCGGTAGTATCAATCACTGTGCCTTCCAGCAAATGCCCACCCCAAACTAGTCCATCACGATCAGACACTGAGATATGAACGTGCTGATGCTCAGGCGTTAGTGTTCCCATCACAGAGACGATTTCAAATGGCTCTTGTTTGGTTAACGTACTCTCTGCACCTGCCAAACGAAGGTTGAGGTGAGAGATACAGCCAACGCATGAAGCAATCGAGCCTGCTTTGATACCATGCTGCTCGACCAATTTCGCTAGGCTCAGCTTTAAGTCCATGCCTTTGGTAAGGCGTACTGCTATCACTTCAATCGACATGTTATTTCCTAATCAAAACCAGTAAGCAGGAAAGCGCGGTATCCAAGTCGGCATAACGTTTGGCTTTGCCAAGCACGCGCATGCCTTGCATGTTGTTGAGAACAAAACGAGCAAGCTCTTCTGGTTTCAGCGTTTTCGGCACTAAGGTTTCTTTTTGTGCATTGGTCAGCGCATCCGCAATGATGTCGATAAGATGGTCAAACAAAAAATGCCCTTTACGCAGTACATCATCGTCTTCACCAGCGTGCTCAATCAACGCATTTTGGATAAAACACCCACAGTTGCGTTTGCGTTGCAGCTCAGCAAAAGATTTAAGGAACGATTCCAACTCAGGTAAAGACGCATCGTCTTTTTCCAAATCATTCAGTGACGGTAGCGAGACCTTTTTTAAGTAAGTATCGAGCGCTTCGTAGTAGAGCTGTTGCTTGTCACCATAGGTGTTGTAAAGACTGAAGCGGTTGATGTTTAACTCGTCGGTGAGATCCGAGATCGACGTGTTCGCAAAGCCCTTGCGCCAAAACACATCCATAGCCACGAGAAGCTTTTCATCTCGGTCGAAGTTGGCTTTTCTTGCCATAAATTACCTGCCTGGGTCTGCTTATCGGGTAATTAAATTGCTTTGGAGGGATGGTACAGAGAACCTCTAGCGTTCGAACTGAACCAATATGATGAATACCCATCTATTCTTGGGTATCAGCCTCCAAATTCATGTGAACTCACAAACGGCATCAAAAATCTCGCTCAGCAAACAGACCCACAACTGTTTGAAAATTTTTGATAGTGAAGTTCTTGACTGATCGTTTATAAACTGGCTACAGTATATCCTAACCAATCGGTTAGAAAAAGATAAAAGGATGTGAAATGAAGCTCTATGAAACCGCAATGACTCCAAGTTGTAAGCGAGTTAGCATTTTTCTAAAGGAAATCGGTGGCGAGGTTGAGCGAATTGCGCTGAACGTTCGTGAGGGCGATAACCTATCTGAACCGTTTAAATCGAAAAGCGTGAACGGCAAAGTGCCTCTGCTGGAATTGGATGATGGTACGACGATCTGTGAAAGCGTTGCGATTTGTCGCTACCTAGATGAAGCGTTTGAAAATGATCTGGCGCTGTTTGGTGCTAACCAGCTTGAACGTGCTCAGGTGGAAATGTGGCATCGTGTGGTGGAGTTCCAAGGACTAAATGCGGCATTTCAGGCGTTTCGAAACATGACCGGAGTTTATGGAGACAGAGAACGTTGCGTTGAAGCATGGGGCGAAGAATCAAAACAACGCGTCTATGAATTTCTGCCTGTCTTAGACAAGCGGCTTGAACATAATTATTTTATCGCCGTAGACCATTTTACTATCGTCGATATAACAGGCTTTATTTTGATCAGTTTCGCAATTAAAGGCCTAGAAATTGATGTGCTATCGACGTCGCCAAACATTGCTCGATGGTATAACCAAATTTTAGCTAGACCAGCATTTCAGAGTTAATGTATTGCAGCGAGTGGATGATAGCTCGCTGCTACCACCTTACCGATTCTTAACTCAGCAGGATATTCAAATTTTTTCAGATTTTTCTTATTTTTTCTCCTATCGCCTATAATTGGAAAAACAACCTCAATTTGCTTCGTTGCGTTTTAGAGCCTTGGGCTCTTGGTCCGTAGACGCTCTCTTTCATCATGGAAAGTCTAATAATAGACAAGGAGAGGTCATGAGTATTCAAGTGAAAACTATCAATAATATTCTAATCGCCCTGTTAATGGTTTCGGTTTTTGGTCTATTCGCACTGTACCTCAATTACACACAGCAGAATGAACAGATTGAAAGGCTACAAAGTCAGTTAATCGAAAAAGAGCATCAGATACTAATTTCTAATGAAGCGTTGTCTTACACTCGATATCAACACCAATTATTAGCCGAAGACTACAGCCGTTTTAGAAATGAGCAGTCAGTGACTAGTGTTTTGCGTTAGCCAGTAAAGCAACCGTATTAAGGAGGAAGATGAAACCCATTCTTTTGGTCGATGATAGTAAAACAGTACTGCTTTACATCAGCAGTGCATTGGAAAAGCAGGGCTATGAAGTGGTTGCAGTTGAAGACGGAAGAGCGGCGCTTGAGGTGCTAACCCACCGCCCTGATATTCAGTTTGTGCTGAGTGATTTAATGATGCCTGGAATTAATGGTATTGAATTGTGTCGCCAATTAAAATCTAAAGTTAGCGAACGTTACATTTTCTTTGTTCTACTGTCTTCTAGAAATGACCAAAGTTCGATCGTGAAAGGCATTGATGCTGGCGCAGATGATTTCGTAGATAAGAAGACGTCTGTAGAGGAACTTCAGGCCAGAATCCGTGCGGGGTTTCGTACTTTAGAACTGCACAACAAACTCGTTGAGAGAAATAAAGAGCTAGATGCGGCCTATCAAACAATTCACCAAGACCTACAGTCTGCTAGTCATCTGATGGAGCAACTACTCCCTGCTGAATCAACTATCCAAAATATACAGTTTAGTTATGTCTACAAACCATGCTCCCAGATTGGTGGTGATATGTTGGGGTATTTGGAGCTCGATGAACAACATGTTGCGTTTTATGTATTTGATGTTTCTGGTCATGGTATTTCTTCAGCTTTGATGGCTTTTTCTATTCAACAGACGCTATCTCAAAGTCAGGGGCCTGATTCGATCACGATGGAGTTGAGAGATGACGGCTATTGCGTAAGTGAGCCTGCATCTGTGATTGAACGGCTAAATCGGCGTTATCAGCAAACTAGAAACAGTCAACTTTACTTTACTATGGCTTACGCCATTCTTAACACAAAATCAGGGCGACTTAGCTATTGCACGGCTGGCCACCCCAGGATCTTAGTTTGGCGAGCGAGTACGAAAACGATGGAACAGATAGGTGACGATAACTTTATCGTTGGTGCAATGCAGCCGATGGAATATATCGGTAACCAAATTAGTCTGGATGAGGGCGATGCATTGTGGCTTTATTCGGATGGTTTGATTGAAGCGAGGCAGGGTGAGGAGATGTTTTCACTACAACGATTGGCATCGAGTATAAAAGCTGTTTGCACGCTGACAGTTGAAGACCAAGTGGGAGACGTCTTTAAAAAAGTACAATCTTGGCATAACGAAGATGAGTTTGATGATGATGCCAGCCTTTTACAGGTAAAATGGCATGGTGAGAGGCTCGATTTAAGGAAAAGAATGTCAAAGAGCGAATTTAAACGAACTTACGGGAGCTCCCTTACTCACTCACGAAGTGCGAGCAAAGACGTTGTTCGGTTTTTGATGGGTCATCAAATCCCCTTAAATGCAATTCAATCATTGGAGCTTTGTGTCGTTGAGCTCATGAATAACGCTTATATTCATTCTTACAGTGAAATAGAAGGCCTGCCAATTGAAGTGGAGTGTAGGGTTGGGGATGACCAAGTGTCCGGTTTCGTGGAACTGAGAGTCTCTGATTGCGGAGCGCCGATCAATGAAAAGACGTTCATCCAACATAAAAACAAACAGATTGAGGCACCTAACTCAATGGATGACGATAGTTGGTCCTCCTCTGGTCGCGGACTGATGTTAGTCGCTCAATTATCTGACCTGTTTAAATTGGAAAAAGGTTTCGAAAACAATACGTTTGTTGTAGTGAAAAGGAATAGGGAGAGAAACTAACAACCAAGCAAAGTCGATTTCCTTCACTTGGTCCCTAGCGTTAATCTGACGGTTGCGTTGTATATCATTGTTATTTTGTATTCGTTGTTGGTGCCGGTGATAGTAACGCCTCCAACTCTTCTGGTGTTAGAATATCACTGATGTTTAACATATTACTTTCATCATCTAGCGCCATCTTTGTACGGCTAAGTAAGTACCTTTTTTGAGTTGGTGTTAGGTCTTTGAGAGACTCAATCAACTCCCTGAAATTGCTATTATTCATTGCCATATTTCCCCCAGTTAAGCCTTGAATTTCTTTATTGCATATTCTTCAAGTAAGCGAAGATTTGTTGATTAATTGCAGCTAGCTCTTTAGTAACTATAGCTATATCTGAGCTATCTGGCGCTGTATCGTTTCTGGTTTTTTCTTCTATTCTTTGAAACGCAATGACCGCGGTGTCTTCTCCGAAACTCTCTAGAATGCCCTTTAAACTATGAGCTAATAGATAGAGTTCTGACCAACATCTGCTTGCATATAGCTCATCTATACGCTCTATATCACTCGTGTGATCTTCAAGGTATGTAGAAAAAACAGTGACGATGAGATCTACGTCGTTATCCATGTATGTATTGAGAACATCAAAATTAATCATGTATACCCCTATTAAACGTTGAGGTAGAGGAATGTTTCGGATAATGAAGGCTTAGCCGAAGGTATGAATGGCATAACCAGTATTTGAGCAGAAATAGTTTGCTTGTCGCTTGAGATAAACTTACAAAAAGAAAGTCATTGTTAAAGATATTTTGACTTATATCCAAACGGCAATGGTCGAAATGTAGGGATGAAAAAACTTCAACTCGCGTGTTTTTAACACAAGTAGCAAAGGGGACGTTTCCACGTAAAACGCCGAGTCGGTAAGTGTCTTGCAGTCCTAGTTTAAGGCTATCGTTACATACGGACGCCAGACGTTCGCCAACTTTGACTATTCCTTCAGTCAAGGCTAACTCTCCTCATTAAGTACAAGTATAAACTAGCAATCTAGTTGCATATTGGCAAGTAATCTGCGGCAAAAAAGGGACTCGCGTCCCTTTTGTATTACTAGCTTTGCTTAGAGTCCTGTTCTATTTGCTTCATAAGCTCGTTGGCTTTCTTCATAGCGCGTCTTGCGCTTGAAGTCCTTCGCTTATTAAGTAGTATATCGGAGAAGCGTAAGTATTTATCAGCAGTTTTGAATCTTAAATCGTTAACATCCTGAAAACCAATAGGAAAGTTTTTCGAGAACAGATCCACATCCTTCACCAAGTTATCGAGATGAGTTGTCGTCCTTGCCTTTTCTAGGCGAGAATAAAAGTTTTCAAACTCTTCTTGGAACAGGATTCTAGCGGCATCTTCTGGAAACGGTAGAGGGCTGTTGGAATCTAGCGCTGTCTCATATAATTTCATTTCCAGCACTGCATCTTTCATCGCATTACTTATCTGTAAGTTCTCTTGATGCTCTTCTACGTTTGAAAAGAAGGTGTTCCCAACCTTAATAAGAGCAACAAGTGCAGCTGCGTCTTTCTTTTGGAGTGCTTCAGTGAGGTGCTGACCGAAAACATCGCTAGATAACGAACTTGGCGTGAAAGGATAACCTTGATGAATCTGATTTAACTCATCCTTGAGCTCATAGATGGATTTACTGCCATCTTCTTTACTGTACCGAGACTTTTCAAGTTGACTGTTGATTTGCCTTGCTATCGAAAGTAACGTGGAGTGCTTGCTTGACTGAATATCTAAGGCAAGAACTTCTATTTTATGTGAGTCAGGGTAGTAGGTTTTTGCTTTATCAAGTATGGACTCAATTTCATCATAATTCGGGTAGTTGTTGGCATCAGAATTCAAAACCTGATCAATTTCAGATTCAAACTCGCTGAGAATATAGGTCTTGTGTAAGCGTAATAAGCCAGCCTTAACGACTGGATGTAAGCTTTTTTCACTATCAATCAGTGCCAAACTTTTTTCTGCTGGCGTATCAAGCTGCCACTCTTGTCCGGCAATTTGATCATTTTGCTTGCTAATAACGGTTTCCAAATTGGTGATGGTTTCTTGTTGCTGCTGATAACCAAATACAATGCCGCTAACTAATAATATACTCGCTGCCGCGCCGCTAGCGGTAGGCCAATAGCGCATATTCAATTTGCGTTTCAACTGCTCAGGGGTCAGCTCGTTCGGAATGATGCCAGTTGAAAATACGCTTGAAAATATTGGCCACTTAGATGCAGGCATGTTAGTTGGTTTAGAGACCTTGATCTTCTTTTTGAGAGCTTCATTAACTGGAGTTCTTGCGTAAGGGTGTTTGCAACTCAATAGCTCGTAAGCAATACAAAATAGAGCAAACATATCGTCGCTTAAGTTCGGTTCCTTACCGGATAACAGGTTGAGTGATGCATAGTTGGGAGTATAACCAAGCGTTTCAATATTTTCGGATTTACGTTTAGCCGCATATTGATCCTGCTTTAATTGATGAGTTTTAGAGACACCAAAATCAAGCAACTTAACGTTACCCTCAGACGTTAAAATCACATTAGCGGGCTTTAGGTCGGCGTGCACTACACCAAGAGAGTGAGCATATGAGAGTGCATCGAGTACCTGATTTAGGATTGATAAAGTTGCATTAAACTTCAGCCCATGCGGCCTAGAACGCTGTATTAAACTCTCTAATGTTTCTCCGTTAATATACTCCATAACTAAAAAGTATATTTCGCCATCAACACCAAAATCAAAAACCCTAATGATATTAGGGTGGCTTAACCTTTGAGTTTGTTGAGCTTCACGTATTAACATACGTGCAGTCTCTGGTTGAGAAGCAAACTCTTTCTGTAATATTTTTAACGCAACGTAGGGTGTTTCTGAACCTGAAGATTCAAGAATCCTATCTTTAGCTAAGTAAACATCGCAAAGCCCACCATGCCCAATAACCGACTCAATTTCATACCGATTTTTAACGGTCGCTCCTATTAAGCTTTCGTTAATAACATCTTTGTTATTATTTAATGAGTCATCTTTATTGTTTTTTTTCTTATTAACTAACGGAGTGTTTTCTTTTTGAGACAGTTTTGTATTTGTTTCATTTTTATTTTTAACGGAGGTTTCATTATTAGTGAGTTTGGTTGATTTAACTGCATTGTCTCGTTTTTGAGTCTTTACAATTTTAGTTTTATCTCCGCTTTCTTCGTTATTTATAGAATTGTTTTTATTACTGTCTTCCATCACAAGAACTCCGTATAAATGATGGGGGAATATATACCTTTCTGCTCAATGAAAAGTCATTATGTTAGAATTTCTCGGCCAAACTAACATTCGTTTTTTTATTGATGAAAGTCTAAGTGTCAAAAATTTGAACTTGGTTGGATAATTAAAATTGTTGAACAATACGTGATTGCTTTGATAAAAAAATGATTCATTATTCCGTGCATGATTTTCAATGGCAGTATTAAGATTTTTATTAATCTTACTGTTAATAAGAAAGTGGTTAATAATAAAATTAAAAATAATATCTAGCAGGTCTTTGGCGAGGTTTACATGAAGTTGGTTTTAACCATAACAAGTTTTCACAAATTTACTCCAGAGATTGAGAGTGAGTTCGTGTTTGAATCAAGTGATGAACATGCCAAGGTTACATTTGGTAGGTCTGAACAATGTGATTGGACACTACCAGATCCTGAAAGAGTGGTATCCGGAACCCACGGAGAACTGATTAAGTTTGGTGACAAATACTTGATAAAAGACCTCTCAACTAATGGTACTTTTGTAAATAATGCTGTAACTCCTGTGGGTCAAGGAAATGAAATAGCACTAAGCGATGACGATATGGTTAGCTTAGGGGATTATCAAATTTCAGTTTCTATTCAAACAGATACAGATGTATTCAGTCTTGAGACAAGTAAAAGTCTTTCTAGCGCACCCCCTGAAGTAGTCTCAAGTCCATCGGAAGCAGAATTTGTTGACCTAGGCCTTAGTGCTAGTGAACTCTTAAACGAAAGTGTTCCTTCTGACTTTCAGCTAGATATTGGTTTAGTCGATGATTTTATTGATATCCCAAAGCCCGAAAAACAGAGCACCGTATCTGAAACTTTACCGAAAGTTAACCGACAATCAGACCACCTATCGACTCCCAACTTTGATACCAATGGGGGTGAACTTGCGGCTTTTGTTAGAGGGGTGGGTATAGATCCAATGATGATTCCCAGCGATAACCGAGAGGAATGGTTCGAACAACTGGGGGAGTCATTTTCTTTGATGCTAGTTGGTTTAATGGAAACACTGCATAACAGAGCAGTGTTTAAACAAACAAATCGACTTAGTCATACCGCATTTCGTAAGTCAGAAAATAACCCTTTAAAGTTTTCTGCAAACTTAGAAGATGCGATTCATAACTTATATAACCGTCAAACCGCTAGCTTCTTAAAGCCAAATGCAGCCATTAAAGAAGCATTTAATGACATCGAAAGTCATGAGCAAGCCTTAATGAAAGGTGTTGAAGGTACGGTTTCGAGTGTTATGTCACTTGTTGAACCTACTTCTATATACTCAGATGCTTTAGCGAAAGACACGGTTATTAATAAGGTTATTCCAGCTAGGAAATATGCTCAAAGTTGGAAGAGGTTTGAGGATATTCATGAAAAGCTATCCGATGATATTATCAATAAAGAGTCTCCGTTCTATTTAGAAGACTTCGCTAAGCACTATGAATTAGCATTAAAAAACAAAGGCTAGGAATTAGGGTGATGAAAAAGTTTTACCAATATATTTTGTTATTAATTTCAATAGCTTTATTTGGGTGCTCAGCAGCGAACCTAGTTGTTGATCCATACTCAGATTTAGAAATAGCAGCAAGTCATAACATTAATCCTGATTCAAACGGCAGGCCTTCTCCTGTAGTGGTGTATGTATTTGAATTAACGTCAAATACCATTTTCGAAAGCCAGGACTTTTTTTCTATTTATGAAGAAAGTGAAAAAGTCTTAGGACCTGATTTAGTGAATAAATATGAAGTTTCATTAACTCCAGGTCAGAAAGAAACATATCAAGCAAGTATGTCTCCAAAGACAGAATATTTAGGCATTGTCGTAGCGTTTCGAGATATTGAAAACTCAAATTGGCGACAAGTCATTAAAGTGGATAAGACCGGTTACAACACATATCAAGTATTGTTAGAAGATCTGTCTTTGGTCGTTAAATAACGTTTAGTTGGCTAATTATAAATGACGCAATACTCCAAGACGGCTTGGTGCGAAGGAATGTTTTTACGTCCCCAGCACTTCCAACAACAAGAACGCGCAACCTCTCAAGAATTCAAGGGCTTACATCAGTTAGGTGGGGCTTACAATTGGGGAGTTTGGAAATGTCGAGTAAAAAAACACGCGCTAAAAGATGGTCTTATTGAACTTGAGCATCTTGAAGCTGTTTTGCCAGATATGACGTTGGTTAATACGTTAATATCCAACGATTCAGTTTCGCCTCTACTTATTGATAAAAACACTGAAAATACGTTAGTAAAAATAACTCTCCCTCTTTCAAGTGTTACAGGTAAAAACGTTTCGGATGTAAGCGAATCGATCGTCTCTCGTTATGTACTTCAAGATATCGACGTGATAGATAACCTTACAGGACAAGATGAAGAAACCATCCAAGTTGCAGCCCTTAACCTAGAGTTGAAAGCGAGTAATGACAAATTAGCGGGTTATGTGGAGTTACCTATCTTAAGGATCAAAGAGGTAACTTCTGAAGGGGAAGTTATACTAGACGATGAGTACGTTCCTCCGCTTATCAACCTCCTTAGCGACAAAGTTATGTCAGCTTATCTACGTAACGTTATCGCGATGACAAAGATGCGTGCTGACGTTATTGCACAGCGCTTGATTAAGGGTAAATCTGCATCGGCATCTGCTGTTGATTTCATCATGCTCCAAATGCTGAACCGATATGAGGCGAAGTTAAAGCATTTCAGTGAGTTAGATAGGTTACATCCACTGGAATTAGCGACGACACTTAAAGGTTACATTGGTGAGTTAGCCACTTTTTCTAATAAAACTAAAAGAGTCCCAAGTTTGCTTGCGTATGATCACTTAGATGTATCAAGTGTCTATAGCGAGTTGAATCAGATACTCAGTCAGTACCTCAGTGTTGTCCTTGACCAAACTGCGACCAAACTTCCGTTGGAGCCTCGCCAATACGGTATTCAAGTGACGCCGCTTCCAGATAAACGCTTGCTTGAGTCATGCCAATTTGTGCTAGCAATTAAAGCAGACACCACAACAGATGAAATAAGACGCCTGGTCCCAGCGCAACTCAAGTTTGGCCCGGCAGAACAGATTCGCGATCTAATTAATAATCAGATCAACGGTATAAACGTAGTGCCGTTGAGTGTCGTCCCGAGACAGATTCCTTACCAAACGGGCTATGTTTATTTCGAAGTTGTCAAGAAAGGGCCATTTTGGATGAGGCTAAAAGATAGTGGCGGTATTGCGCTTCACCTATCAGGGCATTTTCCGAATGCTGAACTTGAGCTTTGGAGTATTAATCAATAGGCGCGCTCTGTATGGAACAAACGATAGTAAAACCAACACCGGGTGGAAGAGCACCCGCATCGAAACCACAATCAGAAAAGTCTGTGGATAATACCGTAGTTATCTCAAAAAGTCCTGAATTGGTGAACAATGATTCAGTGGTCGCTTATGGGAATAACTCTCTACTAGCAGAGGCGAATGGCCTGTTATCTATTATCGGTCAAATTCGCTCGACAGCGACTCATTCCGATCCGTTGTTTCTAAAAGAGACATTGGCACAAAAGCTTAGAGATTATGAGAACCGATTACGTCAGCATGACGTTGATTTGGATACCATTGATACAGCTCGTTATTGTTTATGCTGTTCACTAGATGAAGTTGTCCTTAACACCAATTGGGGTGGGAATTCATTCTGGAGTCACGATTCATTACTTAGCTCCTTCTATGCTAGCAGTCAAGGTGGGGAAGCGTTCTTTAAGCATCTTGATAAGTGCATGGCGAAACCAGATGTGAACTTAGATTTGCTTGAACTAATGTATGTGTGCTTATCTCTCGGGTTTCTGGGTCAATACCGTTTAGAAAAAAATGGACTGGAATCGCACCGGAAATTGAGAAGACAGGTTATTGCTACTCTTAAGACTTATGGGAGAGGAGTCCCTCAGGAACTAAGCAATAGTATCGACCAACACATTTTGAATGGCTCAAAGGCTTCTGATAGAGCTCCTCTTTGGGTTGTATGTTCTGTAACGGCGGCACTATTGGTCTGCATATATATGTATTTTAGTTATGAGCTAAATAAGGCATCCAATCGCACCTTTTCTCAATTAGTCAATTTGATTCAACCGCAACAACTTAACCAAGATGCAACGTCAGAATCAAAATCAGCGCCAATTGCAGAAAAGATTTCAATGTATCTAGCAACTGAGATCGGTAAGGGGCTAATCAATGTTGAGCCGCTGCAAGACAGGGTAAGAATTTCGTTAAAGTCTCAAGATCTATTTGAATCAGGTAGTGCTGATGTTGTCGCTTACATCCAACCCGTTATTTCTAAGCTTGCGAGAACATTGGAGTCGACCCAAGGCAAGATCATTGTTACTGGTCACACCGACGATAGGCCTATTTTCACGAGTAAATATCCCTCGAACTGGCACCTATCATTAGCTCGAGCCACTGCTATGTCTGAACAACTGATCTCGAATAGTGCATTAGAAGGGCGAGTGATACCCGAGGGATTGGGGGATGCAAGACCATTAGTTGAAAACAGTAGTGATGAAAACCGAGCTATTAACCGCCGGATTGAAATCGACCTTCTTGTCGCGAATTAATAATAGGTAGATAGAGATGCGTATTAAAGAAATTGGCAGAATATTTACTCAAAGATGGTTTCTCGGTCTTATAGGTGTCGCTGCTTGTTCTATTTTCATTTGGGTTGTTGGTCCACTTATTGCGATAGCGGGATATGAGCCCCTAAAGAGTGACTTTCAACGGCTAGTCACTATTCTAGTGTTGGTGTTGCTTTGGGCGATATTTAACGTTACCAAGCAGCATAAGCAAAAGGTGAAAGAAGACGAAAGTATTCAAACGTTGCTTGAGGTTGATAGCCTATCAGATAAAGAAGCGGCAAGTGAAATTGACTTAATGCGCGAGCGTATTGAGCAAGCTGTCAAAGTAGTGACGAAAACACACAAAGGCAAGAGAAGCTTGTATGACTTACCGTGGTATGTGTTGATTGGCCCTCCTGGAACGGGGAAAACAACCGTATTAAAGCAGTCGGGGTTAGAGTTTCCATTAGGAGACAGCCTTGGCTCTGACTCTATTGCCGGTGTAGGTGGCACTCGCCACTGTGATTGGTGGTTTGCAAATAAAGCAGTTCTTATAGATACGGCTGGCCGGTATACGACACAAGACAGTCAAGAAAAGGTCGACTCTAAAGCGTGGCATGGTTTCTTAGGATTGTTGAAAAAGTATAGAACGCAAAGACCAATTAATGGTGCGATTGTTACGATAAGTTTAGCCAGCGTGATGTCTCAGACTCGAACCGAGCGAAGTCTTCATGCTCGAGCAATTAAGTCGAGACTTCAAGAACTGAAAAACCAGTTAGGCATGCAGTTTCCGATTTACGTATTGCTCACCAAAATGGATTTAGTTGCCGGTTTCAATGAGTTTTTTGCCGATTTAAGTAAGGAAGAGCGAGAGGAATTATTTGGTTTCATGTTCCCTCGTGAAGTGGATGATGAAAGAGGCGTTATTTCTCTATTCAACAAAGAATTTCATGGCATGTTGGAGCGCCTTGATGCCCGTATGCTTAGAATACTTGAAACAGAGGACGATTTAGATAAACGCGCGCTTATCTTTGAATTTCCAAAGCAATTAAGAGTGCTACAAGCTAATCTTGACGAGTTTTTAGCTGAAATTTTTGCACAAAACAGTTTTGAAGAGCCTGCCTTGATTCGTGGTGTGTTTATGTTGAGTTCGGTTCAAGAAGGCTTACCAGTCGATAAGCTGATGAATGAATCAACCAATGGACTTGGGTTAAATCGTTTAGCTCTAGCAAAGAGTCAGACTGGTTCTCATAGTTATTTCGTAAAGAATCTTTTTGACAAGGTTATTTTCAAAGAGCAACTGTTAGGAACAGTTAATCGTCACTATCAAAAGCAGTCAGGTTGGATGCGTCGAGGTGTTTACATTGGATGTACAACGCTACTGCTAGGAGCTTCTGCGCTTTGGTTTATGAGTTATAAGTGGAACTCACAGTTAATTGTCGATACCAATGAACAAGCGAGCCATATTGATGCAATGATTGGCGCTCAAAGTTTAGATTTTGAAGCGGATATTGTTTCAGCTGTAGAAACATTAGATAGGTTGATGACGCTTCCTCTCGGAAAGCAAAGCGACTACGGTGATGCCGACTCTGTAAAGAGGTTTGGTCTCTATCAAGGAGACAAAGTGTCTCAGGCGGCAAACAATGCATATTCTGATGCTTTGACCCAATATTACGCCCCTCTGCTTCTTGATAGCTTGGTGTCAGAAATGGAGAGCAATCAACAGCATCGTGAGTATTTGTACGAAACGTTAAAAACGTATTTGATGTTATTCAATCCAGACAAATATCAACAAGATGAAGTGTTGGCTTGGTTTAACTTTTATTTCGAACGTCAATATCCGGGTGAGCTAAACGCAGACTTAAGAAGACGTTTGCTACAGCACACTCAATATTTATTAGGCAACGATGGACAAGGCTTTACTTACAACACTGCTGCCGTGACGAGTGCTCGAGAAGTGTTGACTCAAATGTCTCTACCTGAACGTGCTTATCAGCGAATGAAAATACAATTTTCTAAGAGTCATGTACCTTCATTTCGCTTGACTGATGTATTGGGACCTAAAGGGCTTGAGCAGTTCGAGCGAGCTAGTGGAAAACCGCTATCACAAGGCATTTCGGGTTTCTACACGTACAATGGTTTTCATAGCATTTTTCAGATTCAGATCAACCGTACAGTAAAAAGCCTAATGGAAGAGAACTGGGTTTATGGTGACGATCTTAAGGCTCATGAAATTGATCAAGATAGTGCCATCCAAGGCGTTCAGTCTCGATACTATCAAGATTATGTTAATGAATGGAAAACGTTGATCGAAGATATTCAATTGAAGCAGGCTCCGAGCCTAGAACTTGCGACAGAGCAAGCGAGGGTTTTATCTGGAGTTGAAAGACCAATCGAATCTTTGTTGAGAGCAATCCAAAAAGAGGTTGCTCTATCAAAAGTATCATTGTCAGAAAATCAAAAAGCCGCTTCTGAAGTTGCTGGTAAAGTTGCCAAAGTTAAGTTTTCAAATACGGCAGATAGACTAGACATGTATTTACCTGAAGAAAACGGCTTCAATGTTGCTCTGCCAGGTAAAGAAGTCGAATCGCATTTTTCAGAGATCTTACGCCTTGGTGAGCAAGACTTTGATGATATTCAACAAGCAATGGTTAACTTGCGTTCGTATTTAAGTGACTTATCAAGCTCTGGTAACAATCAGAAAATTGCCTACAAAAGTATTTTAGATGGAACCGTTACACAAGATGTCGCAGCTTCCTTCGCTCGTGCTAAAGAACTTTTGCCGAGACCATTTAATCAATGGCTAGGTGAGCTTTCTCAAGAGTCGGTTAAGTTTGCGGAGAGCGGTTCGAAGGATCATCTAAATCAACTTTGGGTAACACAGGTGGTCCGCCCTTATCAGCGGACTATTGCTGGCAGATATCCATTCGAGCCCAACGCGAGCAGAGAAGTTAGATTGAAAGACTTTAAGCGATTCTTTGGTTATGGAGGTACGCTTGACGCATTCTTCCAAGAATACCTCGAACCGTTTGTGGATACTTCGAAAAGTCGTTGGCGATTAGAAAAGGAAATTGGAGTTCGTCCAGAAACACTAATGGTCTTTCAAAGAGCGCAACGTATCAGGCAGTCTTTCTTTGAATCTGATAATTCATTACGCGTAGAGTTTGGGATGAAGCCTGTTTATCTAGACCAGCACATTACTCGATTTGTCTTAGAGTTGGGTGGACAAGATTTGGTTTATAAGCATGGACCAGCAAGAGCTAAATCGTTGAGTTGGCCTGCCGGTCAAGATCAGACTCGAATTGTGTTCACACCACCTGAATCTAAACGCGAAATTGCGCATACCTATGAAGGTGAGTGGGGCATATTCAAGCTTTTGGATCAATCACTTAAAGCAAGGCCAGAATCGCGTAAAGACAATATAGTTATGATTGATTTAAAGGGAAATAAGGTGCAGCTAGAGCTTATTCCTTCTAGTGCCATTAATCCGTTTTGGTCAAATGAAATGGAGAGGTTCAGATGTCCACGAACCTTATAACATCAGGCTGGGGCTATATCGGTAAAATGCCTGCAAAAGGGGACTTTGTGAAAGATGGTTTATCACAAGATTTCTCGGAGCGTTGGCATGATTGGCAACAGGCGGTTATTGCAGTCAGCAGGGAACAACTGGGTGAAAGCTGGAATGAGCACTTTTTAACGGCTCCTGTGTGGCACTTTGCTTTGGATATTAGCTATTTAGAAGACTCAACCTACATTGGTAGCATGATTCCTAGTGTTGATGCATGCGGTAGATACTTTTTCTTTACTATAGCTCGTGCCGTAAAAGGTGAAGCTGCGCAATATTGGGGTGACAGAGCTTGGACCGAGGACAGTGCCGCTCTTGCTCTTTCAGTACTTGAGGACGACTTTGTCTTTGATGTTTGGCATAAGAGTACTCAAGAAAAAAATGACCTCGTTGCGAATGTAACAAGTGAAGTGAAGCCTCTAGAGTTTCTTTATCAAAGCCAAATATCTACAGTTTTTCATGATCACGGCAATACTGATCAAAACACGCTTTTGAATTACCTCATTAAAGAAAAATTGAGTAAACCATGTTTTTGGTGGACTGAAGGTTCAACGAAGGTTGAACCATGCATGTTCATTACTAGTGGATTTCCTTCAATTGGTCAGTTTTCAGCCATGCTTGATGGCGGCTGGAAAAAGTGGAATTGGTAGGATAGAAGAATGAATTGGAACTATTTTACCTTTGCTAAATCGCACGCAGGAAAAGTACGCCCTTATAACGAGGATGCTCTGTTGGATATGACAGAACAGCATATTTGGGTGGTTGCCGATGGAATGGGTGGACACAGTGCTGGCGATATAGCAAGCCAGATGCTAGTGGATAGAGTCGCGCGCCACATGCAGGATGTCTCCAATACTAATATCGATGATATCCGAAGAGTGGTTCAAGAAGCGAACTTAGAAATTTACCAATACGCACAAAATCACTTAGACGGTAAAACGATGGGAACAACACTTGTTTTGTTGTTTATTCAGGATGGGTATTACCACTGTCTTTGGGTGGGTGATAGCCGAATTTACCAGCTTAGAAGTGGTAATTTTGTCCAAAAAACACGTGATCATAGTCAAGTCATGGACTTAGTGGATCAGGGCTTATTGGCATTTGAAGATGCCGAATCGCACCCTCTTGCAAATGTTATTACCAGAGCTGTTGGGGTCGACGAAAGTGTCACTATTGATCAAGTTTCAGGGCAGTTGGCTGACGGCGATCAGTTTCTACTCTGTAGCGATGGACTCTCTAAGGAACTTACGAGTGATGAAATTCATCGGACATTGTATGCAGACTCAGTCAACCAAGCTGGATTAGCGCTCATGCATTCGGCTTTGGTTCGGGGCGCAAGTGATAACGTAACTTGTGCTTTGATCAAAGTTCGCCAAGCGCAAACGGAGTGCGAAACAGTAACTAGAGAAGACGCGACGATACCTGTCTTTCTAAGAGGGAGAGCTTATGAGTAATGAAATGTTTGATTGGTATGAACAAGCGTTGGCTCCTATATCTCAAGAAAATCCTACAGGTATTGATCCTAGAGAGGATGTATCACCACAGTCTGCTTACTATCGGTTGAAAGATCAGCGTATGGCCGCCCGCAACGCTGAACGTAATGCTCTTATAGAAGAAGAAAGTATCTATACCCACAGTAATTTATGGCGAGTATTTATTGAAGATGTCCCAGAAATACTCACGAATCAGTCTAAAGATTTGGAATTTGTTGCCTGGCTTATAGAAGCCCTAACTCGATTGTATGGTTTTCGTGGTATGGGCGTTGGCTACAAACTCGCAACCAGTTTAATTGAGAACTTTTGGGATGATCTGTACCCAATGCCTGATGAAGATGGTATTGAGACAAGAATATCGGCGATTATTGGCCTCAATGGTATCGATAGTGAAGGAACACTTATTTTTCCAATTGCTTGTATACCATTGACTGACTTAGGCGTGGAGCAAGCTTATGCCTATTGGGAATATCAGCAAGCTATAGAGCTTGAGCGTTTAGACGAAGATAAGCGCCGAAATCGAGTCGAGCTTGGGGCTGTTGAGCTATCTGAAATTGCAACTACGGTTAAGTCGACTTCTGATACGTTTTATCGAGAATTAATCACGGATTTGGAGTTCGCTACGGAATCATTTAATGAATTCAGTCAGCGATTAGATGAAGCGGTCGGTGATGTGACTCCTAGCTCTTATATATCAAAAAGACTTGAATCAATACACTCGGCATTAAAGCACCTTCTTGGAGATCGTTTTAATCAACCACAAGCAGTGATTGAAGAGCTAGAGGATCTTGATGAATCTTCTTCTGAACAACCGTTAAGTGCACAAAGTTGTGATGCATTATTAGCGACAAACATGAAATCACGAGAGCAGGCAATTAGACAATTGCAGCAAGTAGCTGATTTCTTCCGAGAGAGTGAACCTCACTCACCAGTTTCTTACTCCATCGAACAGATCATTCGTTGGTGTGGGATGCCTCTGCCGGAGTTACTGGCGGAACTTATCTCCGACGGGGATGCAAAGAAAAGCTACTTCCGTTTGGTTGGCATAGCAGAACAAAATGAAAATTAATAAAGGGAGAATGGTATGACGAGTATCCACTCGAAACTATCACGAGTACGGAAGCCTCGTGTCCACATTACCTATGATGTTGAAACTGAAGGTACAACTCTTAAGAAAGAACTGCCTTTTGTTGTAGGTGTAATGGGTGACTTCGCTGGTCAAAACACAGAAGCGTTGAAGCCATTAAAAGACCGCCGTTTTATTCAGATCGATCGAGATAACTTTGACGATGTACTCAAAAAAATGAATCCATCGGTGAAGTTTAAAGTTGCGAATAAGCTTGCGAATGACGATTCACAGTTTGAGGTCGATTTAAACTTTAAATCAATGCAAGACTTTGAGCCTGCTGCGATCGTAAATCAAGTTGATCCACTACGCCAATTGATGGAAACGCGTAATAAACTGCGTGATTTGATGACAAAAGTTGACCGCTCAGAAGAGCTTGAAAATATCCTAGAGGATGTTTTGAACAATACAGACAATCTGGCAAGACTTGCAGGCGAGTTAGATCTTGGCAAGAAAGCGAAGTCAGACAGTACTGAAGGAGCGGAATAATGACGACTGAAGCTGAAAAACAGTTGGATCTAACTGTTAATGAACAGACAACTTCATTCTTAGATCAAGCTATTGGTGCGACTAAGCAGACCGAAGCTTCTCGTGCTGAGGAGCTGATTAAAACGCTCGCTGAAGAAGCAATGAAAGGGACAGTTACTTGGAACAAAAACCTAACAGTAACTTTTCGTGAAGCGATTAATTTGCTCGATAGGCAGATTTCTGATCAGTTGTCTGAAGTAATGCATCACCCAGAATTACAGAAACTCGAAGGTTCTTGGCGCGGCTTAAATTATCTAGTGATGAATTCAGAGACCAGCTCTACTCTGAAAGTTCGCATGATGAGCATGACCAAGAAAGAGCTACATAAAGACTTGAGCAAAGCTGTTGAGTTTGATCAAAGCCAGATCTTTAAAAAGGTTTACGAGTCTGAGTTTGGTAGTGCTGGTGGTGAACCGTATGGTGCATTGATTGGAGACTATGAGTTTACTAACCACCCAGAAGATATTGAGTCGTTACGCCTAATGTCAAATGTAGCGGCTTCTGGCTTCTCTCCATTCTTGTCCGCAGCTTCACCAGCACTATTCGGCTTTGATGAGTGGACTGAGTTGTCAAAACCACGCGACCTAGATAAGGTATTTGAATCACTAGAATACGCCCAATGGCGTTCGTTCCGCGAGAGTGCCGATTCGCGCTTCGTTAGTCTGACGATGCCAAAAGTCCTTGCTCGTTTGCCATACGGACAAGCTACCGCTCCAGTCGAAGAGTTTGGGTTTGAAGAGTTCGAAGTAGATCCTGTTTCAGGTATTGCTGTTAACGCTGAACATAACGACTACTGTTGGATGAACTCTTCGTATGTTCTTGGTGTTAAGTTAACCGACGCATTTTCAAAATATGGATTTTGTACTGCCATCCGTGGTGCAGAAGGCGGCGGTCGAGTGGATAACTTGCCAACGCATTTCTTCATGAGTGATGATGGCGACCCTGATATGAAGTGCCCAACAGAGATTGGTATTACCGACAGACGTGAGGCGGAGCTTGGTAAGCTTGGTTTCTTACCGCTTTGTCACTACAAAAACACCAACTATGCAGTGTTCTTTGGTGCGCAAACCTGTCAAAAACCAGCGAACCATGAATCCCCTGAAGCAACGGCCAATGCGGCCATTTCTGCCCGCCTACCTTATATGATGGCAACATCTCGTTTTGCGCATTATTTGAAGGTAATGGCTCGAGATAAAATTGGTAGCTTTATGGAAGCAGAAGACGTTGAGTCTTGGCTGAACCGCTGGATCCTAGGTTACGTCAATGCTTCTGAAGGCGGTGGTCAAGAGATCAGAGCGAAATACCCTCTAGCAGACGCTCGTGTTCAGGTTAAGGAAATTCCTGGCGCACCTGGTTCTTACAATGCCGTAGCATGGCTGAAGCCTTGGTTACAAATGGAAGAACTGACCACATCTTTGCGACTTGTGGCAAAGATCCCTCAGTCAGGTGGATAAGAAATGAATTGGCTGGTCGAAAGGCCAGCCATGACCAATCTTTATGTTCTAGATGGAATTAGCAGTGTCACTTAACTTTCGCGACCCTAGCAAGCTAAAACATGAGTTCAGTACCGGAGGCTATGCTGAACTTGATAGCCCGTGGTTGACTCGATTCAATGAATCTTCTGATCTTGTAGCGTCAGCGCGAATTTGGCTAGAAGGTACACGTTCAAGAGATTTGGACAGCTTTCGTCATAGTGTGATGAACACAATTAACCGCATTGATGAGCTATTAGAATCTCAACTAAATGAAATATTACATCATCCTGAGTTTCAACAGCTCGAAAGGGGGTGGGTTGGAGTTAGGTATTTATGTGAACAGGTTGATTCTCGTTCATCGGACTCTGTAAAAGTTAAGGTTTTAACGGCGACATGGAATGAAATCAGTAAAGATGCTTTAAAAGCCATCGAGTTTGACCAATCAGCACTATTTAAGTTGCTCTATCAAAATGAATATGGCATGGCAGGGGGAGAACCCTTTGGTGTGGTGGTTGGAGATTATCAGCTTCGCTGTGATCCTAGTAAAAATTATTTTGATAGAGATCTGTCTGTGTTGAGTAAGATCTCTCAGTCTGCAGCTGCAGCATTCAGCCCATTTATCATGTCTGCATCGCCAGAGATGTTTGGTGTTGATAGTTTCGCTCAACTCTCTGCGATAAGAGATATAGCAGCCCAATTTGAACAGGAAGATTATGCAAAGTGGCGTAGTTTGAGAGATAACGATGACGCTAAATTTATTGGTTTGACTGCACCTAACGTCTTGTTCCGTCAGCCATACAAAAGTGATGGCTCGCGGAATGATAAATTCAATTTTCAAGAACACATCTACGACTCCAACCGAGATTTGCTATGGGGGAGTAGTGCGTACTGTTTTGCTGCTGTATCAATTAGAGCATTTCAGGAACATGGTTGGTTCACGCATATGCGAGGGATTAAACAAGGCGATTACAGTCAGGGTATTATCGTCGCTCCTACAAGGAGCACGATGCGTGTTAATGGCAAGAATGATCGTGAAAGATGTCCGTTAAACTTGAAAATCACTGAGAGAAAAGAACAAGAATTGTCTGAGTGCGGTTTTATTTCTATTTCTCCAATACCTGAGACTGATATGGTAGGGATGACCTCGAATGTATCTCTCTACAAGCCCAAACAATACGCAGAAAAGCATATTTCAACGAATGCAAAACTGACATCGATGTTGCAATACACATTGTGTGTATCGCGAGTCGCACATTATCTCAAGGTTATGGGGCGTGACAAAATTGGTGGGTATCAAGACGCAGAAAGCCTAGAGCGTGACTTTCAACGCTGGTTACACCAGTACACTACCGCATCAGATGAAGCGTCTGATGAGCTTCGAGCTAAATACCCCCTAAATGAAGCGAAAATTACAGTTCGAGAGAAAAGAGAAACTCCTGGACATTATTACTCAGTTATCCATTTGCGACCGCATTTTCAACTCGATCAAATGGTATCTAGCATTAAATTAATTACCGAATTATCACCAGAGCACATGGTGTAAGGAAATAACAATGACTCAATGGAAAAATGCTTTGTCCCAAGGCCTATTGCAACACGCTCTAGAGCAATTAACTGATGAAATTAAAGCAACACCTAAAGATGCGAGCTTGAGAAGTTCCTTCATTGAGCTTCTTTGCATTGATGGGGACTTCGAGCGTGCGGACGCTCAGCTCATGCAATCGATTAAATTGTTTCCTGAGTATCTGCCTGGTGCAAGTCAGCTACGACATTTAGTGAAAGCAGCTCAAGCTAGAAAGGATTTTATCAATGGTGCGGCTAGTGCCAAAGTAATAGGTGATGAGGAATTAACTAAAGAGCTTGTTCGATTTAATCTTGCTCTCGGAAATCAAGAGTACGAAGAAGCGTCACGTCTATCGCATCGCATTGAAGAGCATCGTACTATTAAAGGGTTTAACGTAAACGGCACAAACTACGAAGATGCTAGAGATATTGATGATCGTTTAGGTGGTTACATTGAACTGTTTTCTACAGCAGGTAACTATTTTCTTGTACCCATATCGAGCATCCATACGCTAGAAGTTAAAGCACCTACTTCTTTGTTAGAGAGTATTTGGCGACCTGTCGAGTTTGATATCGATGGACTTGGTGAAGGCGAAGGCCATATGCCGTTGACATATGTTGACTCAGAGACCGATGCGCAAAAGTTAGGTCGAGAAACGGATTGGAAGCAGATTGGTGAGCAAGAATCTTTTGTTGGCTTGGGTCAAAAATGTTGGTTAGTCGGTGATTCGGCGCTTCCAATCTGTGATTTGACTACATTATTAGAACAGAAACAAATAGCGTAGAAATATCATGTCGTTAACCGTTTCTCTGCTCGACAAATTGATAGATAGTGATCCTCTCACTCGAGATGAGAAAGACTTCCCTGCAAGCCAGCAACAGATGTTGAGCAGCTTACTTAGAGATCTAGAGTCGATGCTGAATAGTCGTATTGGATGGAAAAACATTCCTGATGATCTTTTAGAGGTTCGTTATTCAATATTGAATTATGGGCTGCCAGATTTTTCCTCAATGCCCTATAGCAGCCAAGAAGGGCAGAATCAGCTTTGCGACATCGTTCATGATGCAATTAAAGAGTTTGAGCCGAGGTTAAGGAACCCTCATGTCCAGATTTCAGACGAGAAAAACGCTATTGATAGGGTATTGAGGTTACAGATAAATGCCACTTGCTTAATTGATAACAGTATTCATGAAGTGCGATTCAATTCTGAAGTAGAGCCGGTAAATTTAGGTATGAAACTGAGTAGAGCAAAATGAGTGAAGAGTTTCTCAAGTACTATAATCGCGAGTTAGCTTATTTGCGTCACAAAGGGCAAGAATTTGGGGAGCAGTATCCTAAGATTGCTGCGAGACTTCGTATTAGTGAGGAACAGGTTGACGATCCGCACGTAGAAAGATTGTTAGAAGGCTGCGCATTTCTAACAGCAAGGATTAGACAAAGCTTAGACAATAGTTACCCTCAATTTACAGAGTCTTTGATGGGACAGTTATATCCTGATTTTCACGCCCCAATCCCGTCAATGTCAGTCATTAAAATGAGCTGTTCTAACTCCACTTCCTCTTATTTTGATGTAGAAGAAGGCGAGCGAGTTGTTATCGGTGCTCCTGGATATCATGAGTGCGAGTTTAGAACTTGTTATCCGGTCAGAATGTATCCTGTTCATGTGACCTCTGGCGTTTTTAAAAATGCGCCTTTCAAGCCAGTTGGCTCACGATGGGAAAGCAATGCTCATTCAGTTTTGAAAGTACAGCTCACGGCTCAAGATGAAGAGACTCCTCTTGGTGAAATGGGGGCAGAACGGCTGCGCTTCTATTTAAACGGTCAATCTCAATTGACTTTTAAGCTCTACCAAATGCTGTTTCAAAACCTAATTGGTTTATCTGTTGTTGTGGATGGCAAAGAAGTTCGTCCTTTAACCAAAAGGCATCTTTCTGAAGTGGGATTTTCAGAAGATGAGAAAGTTGTGCCATACAGTAAAAGAAGCTTTTCAGGAGCAAGATTACTTGTTGAGTATTTGCACTTTCCTGAGAAGTTTATGTTCTTTGATATCATCGAACTTGGATTATCAGAGCTAGATCTTAGAGAGCAAGTCGAACTGTATTTTTACTTTGATACCAACGATGACTGGCTTCCAAAGCAAGTGGACGAAGAAAGCTTAATGGTAGGCTGTGTGCCTGTGATCAACTTATTTAAAAGTATTATGGAGCCTAAGCGTATTCTACCAACTGAATACGATTACCACTTGTCTCCACAATACCAAGAAGCTGAAAGTAATGAGGTTGTCTCAATTTCTGACGTAACGTTGAGAAACTGGAACAAAACGTACCACAATTTGCCATGTTATCACGCTGGTGAGCACACGCATTATACGAACACTAGTGAGATTTATTGGTTGATGAGACGTGAGGATAAGAACTGGGCTGGTGGGTATGATGAGCCCGGTAGAGAAACTTACATTTCTTTTGTTGATAAAAAACATCAATTGTTCAGCCCGGATAGCCGGGAAAACTGGTTAATGTACGTGGAAGCTGAGTGCTGTAACCGCAACTTAGCGCAGAAACTTCCATTTGGAGGTGGGCTGCCGCAAGTATCTTTACCGGAGGTAAATGACAATTTCGAATCTGTTCGTTGTTTAGTTTCTTTATCAGAAACCATTCGGCCAGAAATGGATGAAAGCACACGATGGCAGTTAACTAAGCTTTTAACTTTAAACCATTTTACCGAGGAAGATGGTTTAGCAACTTTGAAGCAGACCCTTAATCTCTATGCATTTTCTGGGACAGCAGAAACGAAAGCGGTAATCGATGCTTTAACTAAGTTAGAGTTTGAGCCTACTACAGGAAGAATTAGTCAGAAAGGTAAAGCTGGATTTGCGCACGGTATAAAAATTATTTTGACGGTTTCTGATCAAATTTTACCTAAAGAGCAGATCTTTCTCTTAGGTAGTGTTTTATCTGTTTACTTCTCGCAATATGCTGAAATTAACATTTTTACGCAGTTAGAAATAAGACTTAAGTCCACGGGAAAGTCTTTCCATCTATGGCCCGCATTAACTGGTGATAAGGTGTTGCTATGAGCGCGGAACAATTTTATCGAGAATTAAAGCAACATCCATTGTTTGAAGCGATTCATCTTATTGAACACGAAGTCCTGCAAGCAGAGGCGCAAATAGGAACAGATGCGTTACCGAAGCATGAAAAGCTAAACTTAAAGGTTAATCCATCATTAGGTTTTGAAAATGCTCAGCTTTGTGAACTGAAAAATATAGATGACAGCAAGTTAGAGATTGAGACCAATTTAATTGGCCTAACGGGTGAGCAAGGTGTGCTTCCCCAGCACTATAGTGAATTAGCTTTACATCGCCAAAAAGAAGGCGATACGGCTATGGTGGACTTCTACGATATTTTCAATCATCGCTTATTATCTCTTTATTATCGATGTTGGCAATTGAGTCAGCTGACTGTTCAGTCTCGTGCGCATGCGCAGGGCGCGCGTTCTCCGTTAGAAAGCTGTAAATCGGCATTAACTGGGAAAGGGAGTTCACTGTCCCGGCACTATGGTGGTGTGTTTGCTTCACCAGTGAGAAGTAAAGGTGGACTAAAAAGTATTCTTGAATGTTTATCTGGATGCCAAGTAAAAGTTCATGAATTTCAAGGACAATGGTTACACCTTACGAAAGAAGAGCAAACACGCCTTGCATCCCGAACTATGCCTGAAGGGCAGTTTGCTCAACTTGGTTTAGGAGCGTCTTTGGGTTCGAAAGCATGGAACATCAACGCGGGGACAACAATAGAATTTCTGCCAAAAGATAAACAGCTAGTTAGTAAATTGCTTCCTAACCAACCCAATATAGCAATCATTAAGAACGCTGCTTATGAGTTGATTGGAAAACATAAACAACTGAAGTGGCAGCTCACCACCAAACATAGTTTGCTACCACAAGCTTGTTTATCGAAACAGCAGGGGCAGTTAGGTATTGGTTCTGTGCTTAAAAAACACGAACGTACAAAAGATCGAACTATAACAATTACTATTTAAAGGAAATGTAATGGCTTCACTCTCACTTTCAGCGTTGGTCGAAAGATTGTCTCCTCAGGCTAAGGAAACGCTTGAACAGGCAGCTGCTATGGCAAGCTCCCGAACTCATCACAGTATTGAAATGTCTCACTGGTTAATGATGATTATCCGCCATCCTGACGATATTTACTCTGAAGTTTTTGACGAATTTGATGTCGATAAAATCAAGGTTGAAACCGATATTCAAAAGGCATTAGAAAAATACAAAACAGGATGCCAGTCGGTGCCTGGGCTATCAGCTCATACGGTGACTGTTATGCAAAATGCCTTGTTGTCTGCAACCATTGAATTCAATCAAGAACAGTTGGGGTGCATCCATCTTTTATTTGCCTACTTGTCTGATGATACGTTAGTCAACATGGCTGGTTCGATTAGTCCTGAACTAAACAAGATAGAACCATCTCGCTTATTGAACTTTAAAGAAAGTAATGCGCCTCAATCAAGATCGAATGACTTAGCGCAGTCAAACGCGAATTCCGCCTTGAATCAATTTACAACAGACCTTACTGAGCAAGCTAGGGAAGGTAAAATAGATCCGGTGATTGGTAGAGATAATGAAATTCGCCTAATGATCGATATTTTATTAAGACGCCGACAAAACAACCCGATTCTTACGGGAGAAGCTGGTGTTGGAAAAACAGCCGTTGTTGAAGGTTTGGCGCAAAAGATCATTGATGGCGATGTACCTCCCGCTCTGCAAAATGTGGCAATTAAGTCTCTGGATTTGGCGTTACTGCAAGCCGGCGCAGGCATGAAAGGTGAGTTTGAAAACAGGCTTAATAACCTTGTTAAGGAAGTAAACGACGCTCCACAGCCTATTATATTGTTTATTGATGAAGCTCATGGCCTAATTGGCGGTGGTGGGCAAGCGGGCCAAGGTGATGCGGCGAATATTCTGAAGCCAGCATTAGCGAGAGGTGAACTCAGAACGATCGCAGCAACAACGTGGGCAGAGTATAAAAAGTATTTTGAAAAAGATGCAGCTTTAACTAGGCGTTTTCAAGTCGTAAAGGTTGATGAGCCTGCCCCTGAACTCGCGATCGAAATGTTACGAGGCTTACTTGATGTAATGGCACAACACCACGATGTTCATATCACTAACCAAGCTCTCAATGCAGCGGTCCAACTCTCAGCTCGATACATTAATGGTCGTCAACTGCCAGATAAAGCGGTTTCTGTTTTGGATACGGCCTGCTCTCGAGTTGCGTTAAGTCAGTCATCTACACCGGGAGGCCTAGATGCGAAAAGAAATAAACTTAAAGCAAAGCAAGCTGAGTATGAGCATCTTAGCCAAGAGAATCGGCTAGGAGCATCTCTTGATGTGCAGCTGCAAAGTGTCCGAAAAGAGATTGATGCGCTATCTAATGACATTATTGAATTAGAAGTACTTTGGGAAAAAGAAAAAGAATGGGTAAGTGAAGCTAAGTCACTTAGAACCCAAATAATCCAGGAGGGTTCTGAGACTGCGAGAGACAAGTTACAAGAGCTTGAAAATAACCTCTCCGCTAACTCACAGCCCTTAGTTTTTTCGCATGTAAATGAAGCGCTAATCGCAGAAGTTATTTCGGATTGGACCGGTATACCGTTGGGTAAACTTCAGGATGATGAAATCCAAGCAGTATTGGGTTTGAAAGAAAGTTTGTGTAAGCGAGTTGTCGGGCAGGATCACGCTTTAGAGCTCATGTCTGAAGTGATAAAAACCGCGAGTGCGCAGCTCACGGATGAGACACGACCAAATGGTGTATTTCTCCTGACCGGACCAAGCGGAGTGGGTAAAACCGAATCGGCTTTGGCGATTGCAGAGAAAGTGTATGGTAGTGAAGAAAATGTCACGACTATCAATATGTCGGAATTTAAGGAAGAGCATAAAGTCTCATTGCTATTAGGTTCTCCTCCTGGTTATGTCGGTTATGGAGAAGGAGGTGTACTGACTGAAGCTGTTAGACGTAAACCTTATAGTGTAATTCTCCTCGATGAAATGGAAAAAGCGCACCCTGGTGTTCAAGATATTTTTTATCAGGTATTTGATAAAGGCTCAATTAAAGACGGTGAAGGTCGAGATATAGACTTTAAAAACACTATTATTATTATGACCGCGAACACAGGGACCGAAACGACGATGTCTTTGTATTCTGATCCTGATTTAGCTCCTGAGCCGTCAGCACTAAAAGATTCTTTACGCGATGATTTGTTGGTTGACTTTAAACCAGCATTTTTAGGGCGTGTGAATGTATTACCTTATTTGCCTCTATCAAGAAAAGTATTGATAGAAATAACAAAATTAAAGTTGGATAAAATTACGACTCGTATTCGTAAGCACTATAACGCTGACCTATTTTTTGATGAGGAACTAATTAATGATATTGTAGACAATAGCAATGAGTCTGGGAGTGGTGCGCGTGTGGTACAAACAACCATAGAAAATACATTGCTTCCGAAGATTTCTCATGAAATATTGCATGCAATTCTTAATGATAAGACGTTTGATGAAATTATTGTTAAAGGTACAACTAGTGGACTTGATGTCTCAATAGTTTAACATCCTTTACACTCTCAATAATAATTGGGAGTTGGTTCATATTAACTATTATTTTTTATAAAAAACGCTTAAATTAAATCTTATTTAAAGATATAACAGGGCGTATTTAAAATGAAGTTTTTGATACATTAATCACTAATTATCACCAAACGTCAGATAATTAAATTACTACGATATATGTCAATTAATAATGCTATAGGAGATTAGCATGCAGTCTAATACGTATCTTAAATACGCAGATATTAAGGGTGAGGCAACAGCCGAGCAATACAAAGATTTGATTACACTACTATCTGTAGATTGGAGTGTAGGTCGTGAGATCTCATCATACACTGGTACAGCGATGGACCGTGAAGCGAGCGCTACTCGTCTATATGATTTGACTATCACTAAACTTCAAGACCGTTCTTCTCCTGACTTATTTAAAGAAGCGACGATTGGTAAAGGTAAACCAGCGGTTTTCCATATTACTAAGCAGGGTGAGAAGGTTGAAGAGATCATGAAGATCGAACTGACTGATGCGATGATTTCTAACTACTCAGTTTCTATCCAAGACGATCGTCCAGTTGAAACTATCACAATTTCTTACACAGAAATGATGATGACAGTGACTCCTACTGACGATAAGAACAACACTTCTGCTCCATTGGTATACGGCTACAGCGGTGTTAAAGGTCAACAAATGTAATTTTCATGCGGGGGAGTATTCCTCCGCATTTTTTTGAAAGAAGTATTTAATGAAAAGAGCAACTCAAGATAACAATTTCATCCGAATTTCTTCGCCATTCGGTAAAGATGCCATCATACTAAACTCGTTTGAGTATAGAGAAGAGATCTCAGAACTTTTTTCATTGCGTGCTAAAGCTTACTTTAATGATCAACGAAGTGAGTTAAACGAAATTATTGGTAAGGAAGTTACCATTACCCTTGAAAATAATGAGGATGTTTCTTCAAATCCTCGTTATATGCATGGTTATGTTTCTGCTGCAAGATTAGAAGGGAAAAGGGTTTCTAATACACATAAAGGCGAAAATTATAAAAACATAGAATTATTAATAGAGCCTAAATTACGTTTCGCTGAATATCGAAAAAATTGCAGAATATTTCAGCATAAAGATATAAAGGAAATTATCTCTGAAGTACTATCGGAGCATAGTGTTGCCTTTAGTTTTGAGTTAACCAAGTCCTATCCTAAATACACATACAAAGTACAATATGAAGAATCAGATCTTGAATTTGTTCGACGTCTGTTATCGGAGGAGGGGCTATCATTTTGTTTTACACATACTAAGTCTGCCCATACGCTCAATATTTTTGATGACATCAGTTTTTATAAGCCGGGTACTGAGTTTTTAGTCGATTTTGATACAGGTACGGCGAAATCTAGCCACATTTCTTCTTGGCATGAAACGCAAATTCTGACTACTAAAGCGAGTCAAAAGTCAGGCTATAACATGCTCAAGCCTTCTTCGAATCCTAAAAATACTGCAAAGGGTGAAAGTGATTTTTTTACAGTACCTGGAAGCGAGTATTTTGAATACATGGGTGAAATGGAGAGCAATGATCAATACGCACTGAGAAACACGCATGCAATAGAAGCACTACAGCAAAATGCATATTTGTGTCGTGGCGAGGCTACGTGCAGAACATTCAGTGTGGGCAAGTGCTTCAAGTTTAAAAAGCATGAAGATAAATCTCGAGTCGGCAAAGAATATGTACTGTCTTCTGTTTTTTTGTCTGCTGCTGTTTATAACCAGACTGGTCAAGGTGGGACCGGTGCGCAAGGTGTCAAAGTCTCGTTTAGTTGTGTTGACTCAAAGACAATCCTGCGTCCTTCAGTTAACTACCCGAAACCTCAGATGAAAGGTTTGCAAACCGCAGTAGTTACGGGGAACAAAGATGGTGAAATTTACATAGACAAACATGGCCGTATCAAAGTTCAGTTTCACTGGGACCGTGTTGGTAAATACGATGTAAATAGTTCATGTTGGATTCGTGTTGCGCAAAATATTGCAGGTAACGGATGGGGGTCGGTGTTTCACCCTAGAGTCGGACAAGAGGTCATCGTCGAGTTTGTTAACGGAGACCCTGATCAACCAATCGTTACGGGGTCACTATATAACGGTAGTCAACTCCCTCCTTACGCTTTACCAGAGCAAAGTTCTCAGAGTGGTTATAAATCACGCTCTGTACAAAAAGGTACATCCAATTTTAATGAGTTGCGCTTCGATGATAAGCCTGGTGAAGAGCACATTTATCTTCATGCTGAAAAACTGTTCCAAATGCTAGTTGAAGACTGTGTTGATATCGCCGTTGAAAACAGTAAAACCGAAAAAGTGACCAATGATGTTAATCAAGAGGTTGGTCAGAACGCGAGCTTGAAAGTAGGTAAAAACTTTTCGAATGAAACGGGTGAAGTACTGTCTTTTAATGCAGGAAAGAGCGTCGAGATCAAAGTAGGTGGTGCTTCTATTCAGATGTCTAGCTCTGGAGAAATCAATATCAAAGGTAATAAAATATCCATTAACGGCTCAGCTATTGCTCTTAAAGCTGGGCAAATTTCATTGAACTAAGGTGATTTAAAGTGGGTAAACCAGCCGCAATTTTGGGCAGCTTTCATCTTTGCCCTAAAAAAACAGGAAAGATACCGCATGTCGGTGGTCCCGTCGTTGTTGGTTCACCAAACGTAACGATTGGCGGGATACCTGCGGCAAGACAAGGCGACAAGCTTATTTGTATCGGTCCTCCGGATAGTATCTCTGCAGGTTCTTCTAGCGTAACAATCAACGGTAAACCAGCCGCGAGAGTCGGCGATTCAACGTCTCATGGTGGCAAAATTCTATCTGGTATGCCTACGGTTTTAATCGGAGGCTAGATGCCACTCGCATTTCAAACGCATCTTCTATCCTTTAATGGCCGTTCACACACCGTTCGCGAGATAGCTGATGATTCTTTTAGATTGTCCGAGGAAATCCGACCCCCTGACTTTGCTCAATCAATAGATGAGCATATATTAAGCCTCGTGCGCTCTGAGCGCGAGAGTCTTGAGCAAGCTGATATCAAGGGGAATCTCTGTGTTCTTTTACCATCTTCGGTGGACAAAAGTTTGCTTAAAGCATTGATAAGCGAGCTTTCTATTTTCGTTGGCCAAACTGTCAATACTGAAATTTACTTTTATCCTTATGGCCAAGCTGCATTTTTGATGGCACTAAATCGGATAAATCGTGAAGTTAATGAAACGCAAGCGACTTGGATACTGGCTATAGAGGTTACGAGTGATGTAGAAGGGCATGTCAAACCTCAAAGCTCTATCATTTTAACCAAGTGTTTTTTTCGACATTCAGGTCTTGTGCCTGATGTTGTTCGAATTGATTTAGATGCCAAACAACAACGCATCGCCGTGGACAAGGTGTTTAAGCAATTAGGAGTAAGTTGTGAACATCCACTCAGTCAATTGTATTTATCCGTTAATAAGGAAGAACCGCAATGGTTAAACTCAATGCAATTCTTGTCTCCGTGGGTGACCGATCAAACTCAGTATCAATTTGTTGATATCAAACTTGGCGGATTGGGTGCATGTGGCGGCGTTTTAAAAGCGTTAGTGATTGATGAGCTTCAAAGAAGCAGCCCCTGCCCAGACTTTCACGTGTTGCAAGCGGACATCGAGTCAGATGGCTATGCGGTAGGAGTAATATACAATTGGCGTAGTTAATAGGTCTGGCTATTGCTTTTCCTTCTAGTAGTAGCTGAGGTTTTAGTGATGCAAATGTTATGGGGGATTGACTCGAAACTGGCCCTTTAATGATGTTTGGACAATGACTAGGCGCAGCTTGCTTTTCAAAATAGCTTTGCTCACCGCGTTTTTACAGTGTTCTTCTCGCTTTCTGATTAAATAGCCAGCCATAGAACACAAACCACATGAAAAGCTGTTCGACTCAAGATATCCTTACCGAAATTAAATAACTTGAGTTTTGGCTTGTTCGAGATCCCACCCGTGACGCATTCCTTTTTATAAACGGTACATGGACTCTGACAGAAGCAAGCCTACTCATAGAATTGGCGGAAAGTGAATTCGAATGAAGTTTATCCACACCTCAGATTGGCATCTTGGTCGACAATTCCACAACGTATCACTACTCGAAGATCAACAAGCAGTACTCGAACAACTGATTAACTATATTGAACGCAACCCCGTCGATGCAGTTGTAGTGGCGGGAGATATCTATGACCGTTCGGTGCCACCAACGGTTGCAATAGAACTGTTAAATCGAGTCGTGAAACGCATTTGTACCGAGTTAGAAACACCAATGATATTGATATCTGGCAACCATGATGGTGCAGAAAGGTTAGGTTTCGGCTCAGAGCAAATGAAAAATGCAGGTCTCCATATTGTTAGCAACTTTGAAGAGATGCTCACTCCCATCATCATAAAAACGGACTCTGCGGACGAGGTCGCGTTTTATGGTATGCCTTATAACGACCCTGAACAGGTCAGGTTTGCCTACAAAGCCTCGGTATCCACTCATGATGAGGCTCATCAATTGCTTGTTGAGCAAATTAAAGAGCGCTTTATCTCTAAGCAAAAGCGCGTGCTCGTGAGTCACTGTTTTGTTGATGGGGCTATCGAGTCAGACTCTGAACGACCATTATCTATTGGTGGTTCTGATCGCGTGAGTCATGAACACTTCTTAGATTTTGACTACGTCGCACTTGGTCATTTGCATCAGCCTCAAAAGAAAGGCGCAGAGCATATCCGTTACTCTGGCTCTCTCATGAAGTATAGCTTTGGTGAACAGAACCAGAGAAAAGGTTTCACGTTAGTTGAACTGGACAAGAAAGGATTCGTTTCTGCAAAGCATATTGATCTTACGGCTCCTCATGAAATGCGTATTGTAGAGGGCGAGCTGGATAAAGTTATTGAGCAAGGGAAAACAGACCCCAAGAATGAAGATTATTTGTTAGTTCGTTTGATGGATAAACATGCGATTTTAAACCCAATGGAAAAACTTCGTTCAGTGTATCCAAACGTTTTACACCTTGAGAAACCTGGCATGTTAATTGGGGTAGAGCAGGAAATGGCGCAAGCAAAGTTGGCGCGAAGCGAAATTGATATGTTCCGAGATTTTTTTATTGAGGCGCAAGATAGCCAGTTGTCTAAAGAGCAAGAGCAAGCTGTTACTGACATTATTAAGCAATTATCACAGCAATAGGGACCAAAGATGAAACCAATTAAACTAACCATGCAAGCCTTTGGTCCGTTTGCAAAAACTGAAATCATTCATTTTGAGAAGCTTGGCAGTAACCCTCTATTTTTGATTAATGGTCCTACAGGTTCCGGTAAAACGTCGATCTTAGATGCCATTTGCTTCGCCCTTTATGGTGAAACCACAGGTAATGAGCGACAAGGTATTCAGATGCGGTGTGACTTATCCGCGCAAGACTTACCAACCGAAGTAGTTCTCGAATTTTCGTTACACGGCAAACAATACCGAGTTGTTCGATCCCCTGAGCAGGAAGCGCCCAAGGCCCGTGGTGAAGGGATGACGATTAAAAAGCACACTGCGGCTCTTTATGAACTCGGTGAGACTGAAACGCTTATCACCAGCAAGACGACTCAGGTTAAAACTGAAGTTAGCAATATTATTGGCTTGAATGAAACTCAATTTCGTCAAGTTATGGTGTTGCCTCAAGGAAAATTCCGAGAACTGTTGCTTGCTAGCTCTAAAGAGCGTGAAGAAATTTTTGGCCAGCTCTTTCAAACTGACATATATAAAAAAATTGAGTACGCGCTCAAAGATAAAGCGAGTGCAATTAGTAAAGCGAAAGGCGAATTTGATAATCAAATTCGAGGTGCTTTACAAGTTGCAGAAGCGAGTTCTGAACAAGAACTATTACAACAACTGGAACAAGTAACTAAGCAATTAGAGTCTGATAAAAAGAATGAGCAAGCAGCGTTAGATAAGCTCAATACTGCTAAATCTGAATTGCAAAAAGCGGAAACCTTGAATGGAGAGTTTTCGAAACGAGAGCAAGCAGAAAGCGCACTCAAGCTGCATCTAGAACACTCAGATTCGATAAAAGCTCGTCAACAGCAATTAGAAAACGCTAAAAATGCCAATAAGATAGAGTTGCCCTACATCTCATTACAAAATGCAAAAGCTCAAACGCAAGAGCTTAGGCAAAAAATCGTAGCTTTGGAAGAGAGTCTCGAAAAAGCTAATGTCGTTGCGAGAGAACAAGAAAACTTGCAGCAAAGTGCAAAAGAGGCAGCGGCAAAGGTCTCGCAGTTAACGCAACTGCAGTATCAACTTGAAAGTATGAAAAACAAGTTGGTCGAGAAAGACAATTTGGAAAGTAAAATAACGGCGGGTTATCAACAAAAACAACAATTTGAAGCAACGTTAAAACAGTACATAGAACTAAAAGATAAGTTAACGTTACAGGCCCAGCAGGGACAGAAGGAGCTAGAGAAAGCACGAGTTGATGTTGCGCTTATTGGCAGCATCGATGCGGAAATAAAACAAAAACAACGGCTGTTACAGGATCTACAAAAGCTGCATGATCTTACTTTAGAGCTCTCTAAACTCAATGCGCTAACTGTAGGCAAGCAGCAGTCACTACACGAAGCCAGTCAGCGCTATATGCAGCGTCAACAAGCCGCTGATACGATAGAGCTTAAGTGGCACAACGCTCAAGCGGCAGTATTAGCGCAGCGACTAAAAGCAGGTGAAGCATGCCCGGTGTGTGGTAGCGAAACGCATCCTAACCCCGCAACGTTTGTTGAAGAAGCCGTTACAAAAGAGCAAGTTCAGGCGGCTAGAGCTAAAGAGCGAGAAGCTCAAACCTTGTTGAACCAACTAAGCAATCAGCTAGAACAACATAACGTTGTCATTAGTCAGTATCAGAATCAGTGTAACCAGTTGAAAGAGGAGTTGGGTGAGTATGCTACATCTGAGATCTCGACGGTTCAAAATGATTTGCAAGCGCTTAATGCTCAACTCCTACGTCTACAAGCTATTGATATTGAAAAACTAGAAAGGAACGTTGAACAGCTTAATCAACGCTGCGTCGTGGGTGAAAATAAAATTCATGAGCTGCAGAATCAAATGGCGGCAAATGAATCAACCGTTAAAGCGAACCAAGAACAATTGGCTCAATTACAAGCTTTTATTGACCCAAAATACAGTTCCGCTGACTTGCTTGAACGTGAAATTTTGCTGACAAAAGAGCAAATTCTGAGTTTGAACACAGGCTTAGAAAAGGCGCAAAACGCTTTGCAGCAAGCGATATTGGAGAAATCAAATGCGGAAAGTCACTTAGCGACGAACAAGCAGTGGTTATCTGAGTCAGAGCAAAAACTTAGCCAAGCAGAATTAGCATGGAATGAGGCACTACAGGCGAGTAAATTTGAGGATGAAAGCCATTATCTAAGTAGTCGAGTGGGAGATGATGAACTTCAAGCCTGGCAGCAAGAAATAGACAGTTTCAAACAGGCACAAACCAAGCTTGAGCAAACACTACATGATTTAAATCATGCATTGAAAGATCTTGAAAGGCCTAATTTGGAGTCGTTTAACGACAGGTTAACCACTCTGCAGGCGCAATATATTGAAGTAAGGAATCAACTTGATACCACACGCTCAATATTTGAACGTCTTGAAAAGGTTCGTAAAGATATTGCCGTGTTGCATGAGAAAAATAGTAAGTTAGAAGAAGAATACAAAGTCTTTGGTACGTTGTACGACGTTGCTAGCGGTAAAACAGGCAGCAGGGTTAGCCTACATCGCTTTGTTCTTGGTGTACTGTTGGATGATGTGCTGATTCAGGCCTCTCAACGCTTAAGCCTTATGAGTAAAGGGCGCTATATTCTTGCTCGAAAAACAGAGGGCTTCAAAGGCGCAGCGGGTCGCGGCTTAGATTTAATGGTTGAAGATGGCTACACAGGAAAAACGCGTGATGTTGCGACACTTTCCGGCGGTGAATCATTTATGGCAGCGCTTGCTCTGGCACTTGGTTTGTCGGATGTTGTGCAATCCTATAGTGGCGGTATTCGTTTAGACACTTTATTTATTGATGAGGGCTTCGGTAGTTTAGACCCAGAGTCTTTAGATCTTGCTATTCAAACGCTAGTGGACCTGCAACAGACTGGGCGCATGATCGGTGTTATTTCTCACGTTTCTGAGTTGAAAGAACAAATGGCGCAGAGGATTGATGTTGAACCATCAAGACTTGGTTCAACGGTGTCGATTAAATCTCAATGTCGCTTCGCTGTCTAATTCAGTGATTACTGTTAGATCAAAAAGCCCCTATTGTTAGGGGCTTTCTGACTAAGTCGCTACTGTTCGCAAAAGTGGCCTTCTTTTGGCGATTGGGTAATCGCATATTCGCCATCGAGGTTGCGATAAACAATCGTGTTCCAAACAGAGCCATCATCCAATTCAAACTCAATAGCATAGTTGACGCCGCTAACGATTTGCGCGTGAACATTCAGTATTTGTTTAAACGACGCTATTGTGTCCATTTTCTTTAAAACAAAGGCCATTGCCTTTTGTGCATCAGGGGTCGCGTTAAACTCATTCCACCCACCTGGCATGTTTCCTTGTGCATTACATACATCTGCCGAGGTCGTTAATTGTGTCGTTTCGCTCGGCTTTTCCTGCTGACAACCTGCAAGTAACACCAAAAGTGCACAAACTGACACTGTTTTTAATTTCATAACAATAACCTCTGTCTATAACGCAACGTATTATAGGAGGGTGATATGCCTACGAATGTCTATGTTGTGCAAAGTTTCTATATGCATAGGGTTAAATGCTGACAAAATGTACAAGCATGGTCAGCTTGTAAGTCAAAAATAGAGCAATCTTGTTATCGATTTGCTGAGATGACGAGGTTTCGGTGTTCAGCGCGCTATTGATGATGAAGAATTGTGATGTGTACCTATGAGGGCGATGGTGCGGCTTAGTGATCGATTTGTTATCTTCTAGAGTAAAATCAATCACTAATTAAAATTTAGGTGTTGTATGAAATCGATAAAAATATTTTTACTTTTGTCACTTGCAACTTTATTTGGTTGTACTTCGAAGCCGGATGGGGTGGAACCCGTCAATAATTTCGATTTAGAGCCATATCTAGGTAAGTGGTACGAAATTGCACGCCTAGACCATTCATTTGAGCGAGGCTTATCCAACGTTACCGCTGAGTATCAGGTTCGCGAGGATGGTGGGGTTAAGGTGATAAACCGTGGATATTCCGAAGAAGAGCGACAGTGGTCAGAAGCTGAAGGCAAAGCTTATTTTGTTGAAGATAAAACGGTTGGACACTTAAAGGTTTCCTTTTTTGGGCCAATATACTCTTCTTACATTGTTTTTGAGCTAGGTGAAAACTATGACTATGCGTTTGTTTCCGGTTACAACCACGACTATTTGTGGCTATTGTCTAGAACGCCTAACGTTGATGAGAAAGTAGTGGAGCGCTTTAAGTACGTAGCTAAAGAGAAAGGTTTCGCTATCGACGAGCTCATTTTTGTTGAACAAGAGAAACAAAGACAGCTTTAAGTTCATCAGCGTGGCTGAAAAAGCGGACAGAGGGGAAGCTTCCTAATTAAGAGCTCAGTTTGTCATTTCGCTTAACAGTAATTTGTTACGGCGTAACTTAATGTGGTCAAAATGGACATAGCCCCATCATTTGTGATTACTCGTGATGGGGCTTATATAAATTTGAGTGAGCGTCGAAAGGTTGCTCTATCAACAAACGGTTATGGTTTACTTAATCAAACGAACGATCAGGGAACCTGGTGCTCGAATAGATTCAACATTGTGGCTAAGTACTGTGCCGTTTGTTGGGGCGGTGTAGCGTTTAATCTCAGCGCCAAAGCTGTCGTATTGAATCGCAAGAAGTTGGCCTTGCTCGACAAAATTCATCAAACTGACATGAGGCAGTACAAAGCCGCCGTGTGTCGCTTTCACACTGACGATTTCGTTTCCTTCCAAGCATGACGTAATAGGGTCCATATCACCTTCAACAATGCTATGCTTTTTCAGCACATTAAAAATGCCTGTTACAGTTCGACTGATAAGTTCTTGCTCGGTGTATCGCCCCATACCTACTTCAACTGTAATGCTTGGGACACCATGGTTATTCCAAACCGTTTCAAGGACGCCAGCATCTCCAGGATCATTTAAAATCGCATCAGGATTAATGAGACGAGCCATTTCTAATGATTGCTCGATTCGGAAATCTGCAAACACGTAAAGTGGATAGGCCGCACCACTGGTTTGAGTGTGAAGGTCAATGGCTAAATCAGCATTTGGCTTGAGCAAATCATTCCACAATGCATATAAGTAACGTTGGGCCTCATTGCCGTTTTGGTCACCAGGAAAAAAGCGGTTTAAGTTTGCAGGAGACGCATCAGGATCTGCGGAATAGAAATCGCGGCTGTGGTTTAGCATACCTGGCATGTTAATGGTTGGAACAATAGTGACAGTACCAGCGACTTCAGTGCCGATGAGCTCTCGAGCAGTTTTCTGCGCTGCTAACACACCATTGTACTCATCACCATGAACCCCTGCGGTAATCATGATCTTCTTGCCAGGTTTTTCACCTTTGAACACTAGCACAGGTAGGTGTTGCCACTGAGAGAGAGCATTCGTTGCGATGCGAAACCAAAACTTATGCTCGCCCGAATTTAGGTCTGCTACATTGAGAGATTGAATCACTTGATGACCTTGAATCACGTCATCGAGAAATTGTGTTGCCATTAAAGTTACCACTCCAAAACCATAAGCTAATCTAAAACCTTAGCGTCGTCATACCATGAATATTAATAAGGCGAGAACATGTCTCGCCTTAATTACCAATTGGCTTCGTTTTACGCAAAACCCATAATATGAGCTGCGATAACGACGATACTTGATAGGGTAAAGAGTAATAGAATAAATCGCCAGCAGAATTTTGCCCAGTCACCCCAGTCGATACGGCAGACACCAAGCGTTGCCATGAGAGATGCCGAAGTAGGGACGATAACGTTAGTAAAGCCATCGCCAAGTTGGAATGACAAAACTGCCACTTGGCGCGTAACTCCTGCAATGTCTGCCAGAGGGGCCAGTAGAGGCATCGTTAGTGCCGCTTGTCCTGAGCCTGAAGTGACAAAGAAGTTGAAGATAGATTGGAATACATACATTAACCATGCTGCAGCTACGTCAGGAAGCCCACTGATCACGCCGCCAGCACTGTTTAGAATTGAGTTCAGTACACTCGCTTCATCAGTTGTACCACCACCAAGGATCAACAATACCCCTTTTGCACAACCCACTAATAGGGCAGGTGCAAGCATAATAGCTGCACCTTCTTTAAATGCATCAGCTGCGCAGTTTAGCGTCATACCGTTTAGGCGGAAAATCGTACCGATGATCGCGACAACAAAGCCCATAGTGAAAAATTGAGAAGCGATTTCTGGGATGTACCATGCGTTAGCGACTACGCCCCAAACGACCCACACCGTGGTCGCAATAACCGTAAGGATAACGAGTGTGTCACCTAGGTTCCAACGAGAATCTTGATTGCCAAGCTCTTGCTGACGGAAATACTGGTCTGTGCGATGGCTGTAAGAAAGTTTAGGATTTGACTTCACACGAGCGGCGTAGATCATTGTGAAAGCGATACCAATTAACGTAAAGCCAGCCCATAACCCCATGCGCACTGTCATGCCGGATAAAACAGGTACACCCGCAATGCCTTGCGCAATAGCGACGGAAAAAGGGTTCATCCAAGAAGTAGCGAAGCCAATTTGAGTCGCAACATAGGTAACCATCACCGTAGTGATACCATCATAACCAAGGCGAACCATAAGCGGCGCGATAATAATCGCAAATGCTACGGCTTCTTCACCCATACCAAATACCGCACCGCCTAGCGAAAACAGCAAAAATAGCACTGGAATGAATAGCGCTTCGTTACCTTTGGTCTTATCGATAAGGCGCAGGATACCGTTATCGATAGTGCCTGTGCGCATTACAACGCCGAAAGCACCGCCGATAACCAACATGAACATAATCACGCCGATTGCGCTGCCCCATTTAGAGCCAGAAACTAGACCTTCGAAAGGGAAGTTCATCAGACCAATGCCACCACCAGAAGCAAACAGGCCAACTGTGTTGTAAACCAACTCACCGTTTTCGTCGGTTGCATAAGAGAAAGAAGAAGGATCGATAACTGTGCGAGTTTTTTCTGCACCGTCGACCATGTAGGTCACCTGTTGGCTATCAAAATGACCAGCAGGAATTAAGTAGGTAAGAATCGCAGCAAGAATACCAACAATGAAGATCAAAATGAGGGTATCTGGCATCTGCCACGACTTAGGGGTAGCAACCGAGTCTGCTGGTTGCGCATGTGTGTGAGACATAACTTACTTCACGTCAAATTCAATAAAGCATGAAATATCGATAAAATAGAATAAAAAGTCAATATTAATGCTTATGTTGAACTATAAATTCATCAAATATTTGAAGTGAAGTTAATTTGATTGTTTTGTGGTCAAATGTTGGGTTAATGTTTCAATATGCGTTGAGTTTGGATGATTCACGAGCTTTCATAGTACATCTACAGGTGATCTAATCACTTGATTTCTGTCTGTTCTGCATAAAAAGCAGCGACATCACGAAGGTCTTCATCATTTAACATTTTTAACTGTGCTGCCATCATTTCTGCAAGTGGCCCTTTACGCTCACCGGCTTGATAAGATTTCATTGCATTGTAAAGGTACTGAGCATTTTGACCAGCAAGGCTTGGATAGGTGTTGTTCGTTGCGATGCCTGTAACACCTTGACAATAGACACAGCTAGGTGATTTGATTTTACCTTTATCAGCATCACCAAACGGCTCGGCATGGATAGCGGAAGAGAAAATAAAAGAGATTAGAAGTACAAATCTGAGCATGGAGGTTATCTATTCGCTAAAAATCATGCCGATACAATAAAGCTTCCCCTTAGGGGAAGCTCAATGATCAAAATCAAATTAAAGTAGAGATTTTATACTTGATAAGAAAGTGTCGATGTCTTTCGCTGAAATATCTTTATGAGTTACAAAACGAATTGGATTTCCAGGGGTTATCGTGATGTTTTGTTCCTTTAGTTTCGCAGCGATACTTACTATGTCCACTTGAGGAGCAAGCTTCGCGAACACGATGTTCGTTTGAACAAATTCAGGGTTGACTGAAAAACCAGGCAGTTCTGCTAAACCTTCCGCTAAGGTTTTTGCGTTGATGTGATCTTGTTTTAGCTGTTCCACTTGTTCGGTAAGGGCAAGTTTGCCTGCTGCGGCAAGAATACCCGCTTGACGCATACCACCGCCGACCATCTTTCTTAAGCGACGTGCTTTTGCGATGTAGTCTTTGCTACCAAGCAGTAGCGAGCCAACAGGGGCAGCCAGACCTTTCGACAGACAGATCGTCATTGAATCAAAGTACTGACCGATCTCTTTTACCGGAACATCAAGTGCAACGGCTGCGTTAAAAACGCGAGCGCCATCTAGATGCATCTGCAAGTTATGTTTATTCACGAAGTCACGTGCTTCTGCTAAGTAAGACAGAGGTAGTACTTTACCATTAATTGTGTTTTCTAAGCTGAGAAGCTTAGTGCGAGCAAAGTGACAATCATCTGGTTTAATCGCAGCAGCCAGTTTATCAAATGGTAGCGTGCCATCTGGGTTATTTTCGACTGGTTGAGGTTGAATTGATCCCAAAACCGCCGCGCCACCAGCTTCGTATTTGTAGTTATGTGCTTGTTGCCCACATAGATATTCATCTCCCCGCTCGCAATGCGCCATTAAACCGAGCAGATTGGCTTGAGTGCCTGAAGTGGTAAACAAAGCTGCTTCGAAACCAGCAAGCTGCGCAGCAAATTTTTCAAGCTCATTGACCGTAGGGTCATCACCATAAACATCATCCCCAACGGGGGCCCTAAACATGGCTTCTCGCATGGCTTGGGTGGGCTGTGTAACGGTATCTGATCGAAAATCCATGAATGTCTCCTTGGTCAAAGTCCTAAATATATCCGCAAAGGCGCGCTTTGCTTAAGCAAGCGATCGTTTTGGCATCGGTGATCGTGCCATCGACAATCTTTTCTTCGAGTTGCTTGATTGACAAGGTGACGACCTCAATCACTTCGTCTTCATCGCACTCGTAACGGTTTGTTTTATTGAGCTTTTCGGCAACAAATAGATACTGTATCTCATCACAAAATCCGGCAAGAGGGGTGACTTGGCCGAGAGACGTGAATTTCTCTGCACTAAACCCAGTTTCTTCCTCTAACTCTCTTTTGGCGCAGCAGAGTGGCTCTTCGTTGCCTTCCCTGGTACCAGCAGGAAGTTCCAATAGCCATTTATTAAGTGAAGGCCGAAATTGGTGGACAAGGACAATCTCACCCTCCGCTGTAATAGGGAGAATCACTGCAGCGCCCGGATGATGGATTGTGGTGTGCGTAATTGCCTGTCCTGTAGGAAGCATAACGTCTTCTTCAATCAGAGAAATTTGCTTCCATTTATGAATTATCTTGCTCATGCAGTTATAAACCCTAGCTGTTACCGCATTTTTGACGTTTTTCGACATTAACCACAAATGGTGGGAAACAAAAGCAAAAAATACTGCAACACGACGAAAGCGTTTGCACTTTAAGTGAGCAATGTCTCATAAATGGAAACTTTGATTGCTTCGTCAAGAAGGGGAAAAGCATCTGCTATAAGGGGAATTCGACAAAATACATTTGTAACAAAGTTATAACAAGTGTATAAAAATGTTAACGCAATACCACTTCAGCAGCCGGAGAACGTATGACACAAACCTTATTTACCTCAAATGCCGAAAAAGCGCTTCTCTCAGAACGCATCAATAAATTGGCGAAAGCGTTAACGGATGGCGTTTATGAGCGTGAACATACGATCAAGCTCTGCCTTCTTGCTGCACTTGCTGGTGAAAGTGTTTTTCTTTTAGGTCCCCCTGGTATTGCAAAAAGCTTAATTGCCAAACGACTCATCCAAGCGTTCGATAACAGCAGTTACTTCGAATACCTGATGACGCGCTTCTCAACCCCTGAAGAGGTGTTTGGGCCACTGAGTATCCAAGAGCTAAAAGACAACGGCCGTTATGTTCGCTTAACTAAAGGGTATTTGCCAACTGCACAAGTCGTATTTTTGGATGAAATCTGGAAGGCGGGCCCTGCAATTCTTAATACATTGCTGACAGTGGTTAATGAGAAAACATTCAAAAATGGCAGCGATATCGAGCGTGTGCCAATGCGCTTGTTGGTATCGGCTTCCAATGAATTACCCGATGAAGATAGTGGATTGGATGCGCTCTACGACCGCATGTTGGTGCGTGTGTTTGTGAATCGAATTCAGAATAAACAAAACTTTAAGTCGATGTTGACTGTGGGCACATCGCAAGAGGCACAAGTACCAGAAGGCCTAGCGATAACTGATGAAGAATATCATCAATGGCAACAACAGCTCGACAAATTGACGTTAACCGACAATGCATTCGAAAAGCTTTTCCAGCTTAAAACGATGTTAGAAGCCAAAGTTGAAGCTCAGTTTGGTGATGTGGCCAAGACCGACATGTATGTCTCTGACCGCCGCTGGAAGAAAGCCGTGAAGTTGTTAAAAGCGAGCGCGTTTTTTAATGGTCGCGATGAAATCAATCCGCTTGACCTTCTACTGCTGCAAGATTGTTTATGGAACAGTCCTGAATCGCGAGATGTGGTACGTGAAGTGGTTCAAGAGTTCGCCTTAAAACATGCATTTGATCAACAAGACGCGGAGCAGGAAATTGAGTACTGCCGAGAGTCTTTGGTTGATGTTCAACATGAACTTGAAGATGCCTACCGCATGACGTTAACGTCTGAAGCGGCAACGGGTATTTTGCGTAAAGAAACCATGCGCTTTGATACCTCTAAAGCCAAGATGTACAAAGTTGGCGCAGCCGTTAACTTAGTTAAATTGGTTGTCTTGCAAAGCAACATGTCGGTTTCAGAATCAGAAAAAGGTGATAGCCGCTGGGTTTATGTACCCAAAGATGAGTTAGATCGAGTCATTAAAGAGGGAAGCGGTGATGTGTATGGTTACGTCAATCAAAACACCAACATGTGCCGTTTACGATTTGACGTTGACGCGGCGAATAACCTAGCTATCCGTGATATCGCGAATCGAGGCATTTTGGTTAGCCTAGTGACTCAAGAGGGCTTGGATGTAGAGCTTTACCAAAAGTGGTTAACGCAGAGCGAAAAAGCCGTAAATCAGCTTAGTGAGGCAGAACACCATATGCGCAAGGTGAAAGCGAACTTTCATGATGCGCTTCCGCATAGCTTTGTTGATCCTGAACTACCCCGCCTAATGGAGTCGAGTCTACAACAGGTCAGTCAGAGACTTGAATCAATCCAAGCAGAAAGTGAAAAAGTTATCCAACGCTTTAAAAACTTAAATCAGTTTTTCTCATAAGGAGACGACATGCTAGGTGCAGACGGACTTAACCTCGCGCTGATGGTGGCCGACTCTGGCATCATCGATAGCGCAGTTAATGATTTGATGGCGCGTTCACAAGTCATGATGATGGCAGAAAACCGAGGCGTTAAATCTTCGGTCAAAGGTCACTTGTTAAAGTGGCGAGGCAGCGTTAAAAAACGGATCACCAAGGTATGTGAGACAGAGCGTTTCCAACAAGAGCTGTCTTTATATCAAGAGGTCATTCACTGGGATGAAGAGGCGTTTTTTGAAAACATCGAAGATGTGATTAAAAAGCTGGAATGGCACTCTGCGTTTTACATGCAAGCTCGCCGAATGATGGAAAAGAACAAAGGGATGAATAACCCTATGTTCCCACATTACTTTTGTGATCAATGGTACCAAAGCCTCACCGATGCTATAAAACAAGCGCAAGTAAGCGAGCTTGAAGCCAATAAAGAAAAGGTGCTGAATGACCTGTATCAACGTATGGAAACCATGCGTAATATGGATAAAGTCACGGAGTCGGGTGACGCTGAAAGTGTAGGGCGCCTGTGGGATATGGCATCTGCCAAGTTGAGTAAAACAGACTTAACGGTGATGAAGCGCCATGCTGAGTTTCTGAAGAAGCACCAAGGCTTGCAAGAAATTGCGGAGCAACTCGGTCGTATGGCGGGGCAAGTAAATGATCCTGAACTAAATCGTGCGCCCACTGAAGAACTTCAATTGGTCGAAGAGAAAAGTGATGAGGCGACGGATGATATTGTTGGTATTCACGAAAGCGATGATCTAAATAAGCTACTTCCCAACGAAACGATGTTTTTGGCGTATCCTGAACTTGAAGTTGTGTTCTATAAACACTTAGTCGATAAACGGCTCATGAACTATCGTACACAAGGCAAATCGCGCACGTTACGTAAAGTTAAAGCTCACCGACCTGACCATAAAGCGGTAGATATCGAAAAAGGCCCCTTCATTGTTTGTGTGGACGCGTCCGGTTCCATGAGTGGCTTTCCTGAGCAATGCGCCAAAGCCATGGCTTATGCTCTGATGCAAATCGCACTAGCGGAGCAACGTGATTGCTATGTCATTATTTTTTCTACGGAACACATTACCTACGAACTAACCAAACAAGATGGTCTGCGCGAGGCGGCGGACTTTCTAACTTATAGCTTCCATGGTGGTACAGACTTAGAGCCAACTTTGATTAAATCTATCGACTTGATGAGCGGTGATAAATATAAAAACGCAGACATGGTAGTCATTTCCGACTTTATCGCGCCAAAACAACAAGACGAGTTACTGGCCAAAGTGGATGCGCTCAAAGCGAAGAAAAACCGTTTTCACGCGATTAGCTTATCGAAATACGGAAATCCTGCATTAATGTCGATGTTTGATCACACTTGGTCTTATCACCCTAATGTTGTGGGAAGATTGCTAAAAAGGGTCAGCAACTATTAAACGCCTTAATGTTTCATGGGACAAAACGAACTGAAAGCGAGATTTATATTGCTTCGTTTTAAGCCAATAAGATCGAACTTTGGTCGAATTGACTTAAAAGAAATCAAACGAACAGAAAATGAAATGTTTTTGTTTGACTATCTTCTCTCAATCCGTAAAGTAGCCACCAACGCAACGGGGTAGAGCCCTGAAGCGTAATAAAAAGGCGCCTTGGCAGAGTG
>NZ_JAHGAP010000034.1:0-721 GCF_030248655.1 Vibrio sp. D431a
GCCAAACCCGTACTAACGCCCAATTAAGGTGTGAAGCACGCAATACCGATGCTACCGCATACCGCCTTAAGCACTAAAACTGACGCATTGTAAAAATGCCACGCGTGCTGAATCACTCTTAAATTGTTTGTTAGGCTAAATCCCATCCATTCGATTTTTATAGTTTTCGTACACAGCAGAGAATCCAATTGCACTAAAAGTAATCTCAAAGCCATCCTGGCCATACACAACCGTATTTTTCTGTTTAAATTGGCTTATTACATATTCTTTACCTGCATCCGTAGCAGGAAAGTCCATTCTTTTTCCTTTTCCAATACATTGGGCATATGATTTGACCAATGTTCCATTAATACTATATGACGGAGCTTTTAGTACGCGATCTTCAAAATCTACACAATCATCAGATGGAAACGTCAAACCTATATTTACACCACCGCTTACATTCTGAAATAGAGTAACCTTAATTTCAGAACTGATGTTTGAATCAATTCCATCGTTACTCCAAATGTTTGAACTAGAAAATGCACTTGAGGAAAATACCAAACACAATGAAACAATTATTACTTTACTCTTCATCTCGCCACCCATTGATAACTTATCATTAACTGGAAATGCATTTGTAGCTTAAATGCAATAAATATTATTTCGACAAATTTTATCATAACGAACAGCATTCCTTTATGACCAGTATCAACATGTAGCCTAACGCCTTGTTAAGGTG
>NZ_JAHGAP010000035.1:0-51631 GCF_030248655.1 Vibrio sp. D431a
TCGGCTCAATGAATACTGAACATTCCTTTCGCTAATAAATAGCAGAAGTAATGTTTGAATTGACTGTGCTGAATCTTTCGATTCAATGGTCACTTCGTATCATTGAAACCTAATTTGATACCGAAGTATCGAATTGGATTATCATCAACGAGTGCCCACACAGATTGATAGGTCTATATTGTTAAAGAGCAACTCTTCTTTGTGATTGACATCACTTCGGAAGAGGCGGCCATTCTAGCGAGATAATTTATTGTGTCAAACACTTTCTTCAAATTATTTCGTTTTTCTTTTCAGCCTTATCAACTTCGCTTAAACCCTTGTGAGCCCTTGCCCTGTCGACGAGGAGGCATTATAGAGATCGCGCTCACATTGGCAAGTGTTATTTTTCAAAAATTGCAAAAATAATGGTTAAACGATGAGTTTTCGATCAAACCTTTATTTATTCAACTTTACCCCAAACTCTCACACAACTTATCCACAGAGTTGTTCTTTGAGACGTATTTTTCAAGTACCATAAATAAAGAAAGCTGCTTTATTGCAGCTATCTTTATTAAACTTAACCTAAACTCTATTTAAAGAGCATTATGGCTATATGCCAGACCCATCTTGTTCAGAGCCATCATCTTCGTGTAGGCCACATTCTCGCTTTAAGCCAAAGAATCGAGTTTCTTCCTCTGACATTCCCGGCTCCCATTTACGAGTGGTATGTGTATCACCAACTGAAAGGTAACCTTCATCCCATAATGGGTGGTATTTAAGGCCGTGTTGTTCTAAGTAGTAATGAACGTCTTTATTAGTCCAATCAATTACTGGTAGAAATTTAAACACACCGTTCTGAATTGATAGAATCGGTAAACCTGCACGAGATTTACTTTGCTCTCGACGCAATCCAGAGAACCACGTTCCAACATTAAGCTCTTTTAACGCTCGACGCATCGGCTCAACTTTATTGAGCTTGTTGTATTTTTCAATTCCCTCTACACCCTGCTCCCATAATTTTCCATATCGAGCTTCTTGCCAATTCGCACTTTCTTTGGCTCGATAAACTTTTAAATTTAGGTTGAGAGCATCTGTCAGCTCATCGATAAATCGGTACGTCTCAGCAAACAGGTAACCAGTATCGGTTAGAATGACGGGGATGTCCGCTTTGGCGCGAGTAACTAAATGAAGCATAACCGCGGCTTGAATACCAAAACTAGAAGAAACCGCGAACTCGCCTTCTAGATTATCTAAAGCCCACGCTACTCTCTCTTGTGCTGAAAGCTTTTCGAGCTCGACATTAATTTGAGCAAGACGGAGGATTTGCTCCGTCTTTGTTAATGTCAGTAACTCTGTGAGCTCCAGCTTGGATGCTACAGAATCAAGCATGAAAGTCCCTCTTTGATACGAGCACTTCTTGGATAATGCCAGCACGAATAGTGAAATCGCCAAAGGCTTCGCCTTCTTCACGCTCTTTCGACCATCGAGCCACCAGCAGATCAATCTCTTCTAAGATTTGCTTATCCGTGATGTTCTCTTTATACATTTTTGGTACTCGAGTACCGGCACGGTTACCACCTAGGTGCAAGTTGTAACGACCCGGCGCTTTGCCAACTAGACCAATTTCAGCCAACATTGCGCGACCACAGCCATTTGGACACCCAGTTACACGCAAAATGATGTTGTCATTTTCTGGTAGGTTGTGCTTCTCCAGAATCCCCTCCACATCAGTAACAAACTGAGGAAGGAAACGTTCAGCTTCTGCCATCGCTAGCGGACAAGTTGGAAAAGCAACACAAGCCATTGAGTTCTTACGCTGTTCACTTACGCCGTCGTCCATTAAGCCATGTTCACGAGCGATCTTTTCAATCTTCGCTTTTTCGTTTTTAGGTACACCCGCAACAATTAGGTTTTGGTTTGCTGTCATGCGGAAATCGCCTTTGTGGATTTTGGCAATTTCAGCAACACCCGTCTTAAGTGGTTTACCTGGAAAGTCTAATAAGCGACCGTTTTCGATGAAAAGCGCTAGATGATATTTACCATCAATTCCTTCTACCCAGCCAATACGGTCACCACGTTCTGTGAATTCATATGGACGGCTTTGCTCAAACTTAACACCAGCACGTTTCTCGACTTCCGCTTTAAAGACATCGCTACCTACACGATCCAATGTGTATTTGGTTTTTGCGTTCTTACGGTTTGAACGGTTACCCCAGTCGCGCTGAGTTGTTACTACAGCTGCGGCAACATCAAGTGTCTTGTCCAGCGGAATAAAGCCAAAGTCGTCAGCGCGGCGCGGATAAGTTGATGTATCGCCATGCGTCATCGCTAAGCCGCCGCCGACCAGGACGTTAAAGCCTACCAGCTTACCGTTATCTGCAATCGCTACGAAGTTGAGATCGTTAGCGTGTACATCTACGTCATTTTGCGGTGGGATAACCACTGTAGTTTTAAACTTACGTGGTAAGTAGTTCTTGCCTAGAATCGGTTCGTCTTCTTCCGTGCTTTCTACTTTTTCACCGTCTAGCCAAATCTCTGCATAAGCGCGCGTCTTTGGTAATAGATGCTCACTGATCTTCTTCGCCCATTCGTAAGCTTCTTGGTGTAACTCTGACTCCACTGGGTTAGTGGTACACAACACGTTACGGTTTACATCACCCGCGGTTGCAATCGAATCAATGCCAATACTGTTGAGCGTTTGATGCATCAACTTAATATTCGGTTTTAATACCCCATGAAACTGGAACGTTTGGCGAGTCGTCAGACGAATACTTCCATATAAAGAGTGCTCCGTTGCGAACTTGTCGATCGCTAACCATTGCGTTGGCGTGATGATGCCTCCAGGCATACGAGCACGAAGCATCACATTATGTAATGGTTCCAGTTTTTGCTTTGTGCGTTCATTACGGATATCACGATCGTCTTGTTGATACATACCGTGGAAACGAATTAACTGGAAGTTGTCGGCAGTAAAGCCACCAGTAATACGGTCCTGTAAATCTTGCTCAATGGTGCCACGTAATAAGTTGCTTTCTCGCTTCAGGCGCTCGTTATCAGATAGCGGCCCTAACTCTTCACCTAATACAACCTGCTTATTATTGTCCGTAGAAAAAGTCATTAGTACACATCCCTCTGATAACGTTTCGCTTTACGTAGGTCATTAATAAATTGTTCTGCATCGTCACGCGGCATCTTGCCTTCTTGTTCAGCAACGATAACCAATGCGTCATGCACATCTTTTGCCATACGCGTTGCATCACCGCAGACATAGATATAAGCGCCTTCTTGGATCCACTGCCACACTTGAGCTGCGTTTTCTAAGATGCGATGTTGTACGTAAACCTTTTCTACTTGGTCACGACTAAAGGCAACATCCAATCGGCTTAGTACTCCTGACTTGAGATACTTTTGCCATTCCACTTGGTACAAGAAATCTTGAGTGAACGTGCGATCACCAAAGAACAACCAGTTTTTGCCTTCAGCATCGCGGTTTTCACGTTCCTGAATAAAGCTACGGAATGGTGCGATCCCTGTGCCAGGACCAACCATGATAATTGGAGTACTATCATCTTCCGGCAGTTTAAAGTTGTTGTTATGCTCAACAAATACTTTAACTTCATCTCCCTCTTCGAGACGCTGTGCTAAGAAACTAGACGCACCACCATATCGTTTTTCGTCGTTTTGTTCGTACTCAACCAAAGCAACCGTTAGGTGTACTTCTTCATCGACCTCTTCTTGGCTTGATGCAATAGAGTAAAGGCGTGGAGTAAGACGACGAAGCAAACCAATCAACTCATCTGCGGTTAACTTGGTTTTCTTTTCTGCCAGTACATCAACGATTTGAGTATTTGCAGAGTACTCGCGAAGCTTATCTTTATCTTCAACTAACTTTTGTAGCTTCTTGCTACCGGATAACTCGGCAAACTTTGTGATGAGCTGCGGGTTAGATGTTGTGATTTCATATTTACTCACGAGAGCACTGTGGATTGACAAGCTTTCACCATCAACGTCAACAGTCTCAACCCCAGACAAACCGACCTTACCAAGAATGGCATTTGCAAGTTCCGAGCTATTTTCAAACCACACACCTAGTGCATCACCTGGCTGATACGTTAAGCCCGAGCCTTCTAAGTCGATTTCTATATGACGAACGTCTTTTCCAGAGTCACGGCCCGTGATTTTTTGACTGGTCAGTAACGTCGCAGTGTACGGATTTTGTTTATTGTAAGGAGAGTGCGCAGTCGCAGCTTGACCCACAGGAAGTTGAACCACATCCGCTTCAGAGCCAGAAGACAGTGTATCTTTTACCTTGTCTAACGCATTCTTACGCCATTCAGTTGCAGGGGCTTCATAATCCACATCGCAATCAAGACGCTCGATAAATGGAGTCGCGCCTAGCTTTGATAGGTAAGTGTCGAAGTCTTTACCGGTCTGACAGAAGAACTCGTAGCTAGAATCTCCCAATGCAATAACACCATATTGCAGGTTTGGCAGCTTAGGAGCCTTCTTCGATTGCAAAAACTCATGTAGCTCAATGGCATTGTCTGGCGCTTCGCCTTCGCCGTTAGTCGATGCCACAATAATGACATGCGTTTCTTTGGCTAAGTTTTTACCTTTGTAATCGCTTGCATCAAAAAGTTCGACTGCAATTCCTTCTGCTTTTGCTTCCTGTTCCAGAGCTTCAGCAACACCTTTAGCATTGCCCGTTTGGGAAGCAAAAATAATACTCAACTTACCTGCTGGCTTCGCTGATACGGCTGCCGTTGCTTGTGCAATTGGCGTTACCGCTGTGTTTGGTTGATTTTGAGCTAATCCCCAAAAATACCCACTGACCCAAGCAAGTTGCTGTGAAGACAACTCAGAGACAGTTTGTTGGAGTGAGCTAATTTGTTGGTCATTCAGAGGGCTTGCGATTGGAGGATTTCCTCCTTGCCCATTATTATCTTCAGACACATTCTTGTGAGAATACTCATTCTTTTGAAAAGACATTATCACGACATCCCTATTCATTGCGTGACGATAGAGTACCCACTCTCCTTAATAACAAGAAAGAATAGAAGTGAATGTTTTATAACTTTTTGGAAGTAAGAACGGCTTACTTTTTGCTCATCGATCTTCAATGCGGACTTGTTGAAAGCCTACTGCCATTGCCGATTTTGACGCAGTATCCAAATCTTCATAAAGACATTCTTCGCCGTGACTGTCCGTTAGAAAAACAAAACCACCGCGCGCATGTCTGAACTCTACAACCCAACCACCCTCTTGGATTGCAGGCTCAATAATCGCTTCGATAAGCTGATTTTCACGGAATAGATGTCTTAGTTCATTTATTGTCATCGCTATCCCTGCTTTAACTTTCACATTGCTCCTAGGTAAGCATGGTCTAAGTCAGCCAAATAGGGAGAAATTTCGATTAGATATAATGAAGTGATATAAAAAAACGCCGCTTATAAAGCGACGTTTTAAGTAAATCGAATATCTAACATGGCTGAATTTAGAACGCGTATTCCGCACTCACAAAGAAGCCGTTAGCAAAAATAAACTCTTTCCCTAGATCCGACATGAATTTATCGGACTCTAAATCAATCACACGGTAACCTCCACGAAAAGCCAGTCGAGCTTTTTCGAGCGGTACATTGTATTGAACACCTGCCATGAAATCGGTGCTTTTGATACCTTTGTTGTCACCAAAGTTTATCTCACCAATCACATCAAAGTTTGTATCCGGAACTTGAATTTCTGCGTAACCATACCAAGCCCAAATCAGCTCATCAAATTCTTCTACACGCCTGCTTGAGCCAGCATCAATGTATTTAGTGTCACTTAAATTACTGAACGTGAGACCCGCATCAAAGTGCAATAAATCATGCTCTAGAACGTGGTAATACAAGGTTAAATCGAGCTTATCGAACCCCATGTAATCCGCATCAACACTTGAGTAACGAAGGCGCGCATTAGGGACATATTTAACATCATGTTCAATCGCCGCGTAAAAAGTGCCTGCGGTACTGCTATCTCGTCTCACTTCATTAACTTTAGTGTCGGCAGCCCATACCTCTGCGCCGACTTTTGTCGATACAGAGTACTCTGCAAAAACAGGAAAAGATACTGCCAACGATAATGCAGTTAAAGCGATGTTCGCTTTATTTGTCATGTAGTATTTACTCCGAGATAGCTGATATTCACGTAGAGGACGTGAGAGGAAATATACCATATTCTCACGCCTCTCCATCAACTAAATGATGTTACTCATTATTTATAGCGGGGCTGAGCGACGTAATTCTTGAAGAACCAAATACCCAATGCAATCACGATTAACCATGGTAATAGTTTAAGTACCGCTCCAACCATTCCCAGTAAAAACATCACAACTAACGCAATACCAGTTGCTGCGAATACGGTCATCATTGTGATACCCGTAACCAACAAGGTCGCCGCAAAGACTAAAATAAAGATTAGCTCCAACATAATCACTTCTCCATTTGTTTTCAATAAACAGAGCAGTTTCCATACCAACTTACAGAAACGAAGTTAAGATTATGATTTTTAATAAAAAAACAAAGCCAGAGGCATTCTGCACTCTGGCTTTATCATTCTTTAGTTGGTAATTTTAGCCATTCACTGGCGAATTTTACACATTCAATTCTTTTGGAATCTTAGCTAGCGCGTCTTGCAATACTTCTAGACCAGAACCTGGTTTGTGCGCATTTTCACTGATATGACGACGCCATTGACGAGCACCGGGCATGCTTTGGAACAAACCTAACATGTGGCGGGTAATATGACCAAGGTACGCACCTTTCGCTAATTGCGCTTCAATGTATGGATACATCTCTTCAACAATTTCGCTGCGTTTCTTCACTGGAGCATTAGAGCCAAACAACTCTTGATCTACCGATGCCAGTAAATATGGGCTTTGGTATGCTTCACGACCAATCATCACACCGTCAAGATGCTGAAGATGTGCTTTTGCTTCTTCTAATGATTTCACGCCACCGTTAATCGCAATCGTTAGGTGTGAGAAGTCTTGCTTCAATTGGTAAGCGCGTGGGTAATCCAATGGTGGGATCTCACGGTTTTCTTTTGGGCTTAGACCACTTAACCAAGCTTTACGAGCATGGATAGTGAACTGCTCACAGCCACCCTTTTCTGAAACAATAGAAACGAAGTCCGTTAGGAATTCGTAAGAGTCTTGATCATCAATACCAATGCGAGTCTTGACTGTTACAGGGATATCGACCACGTCTTTCATTGCTGCGACACAATCCGCAACTAACTGCGGTTCAGCCATTAGGCAAGCACCAAATCGACCGTTTTGTACGCGGTCAGATGGACACCCCACATTTAGGTTAATCTCATCGTAGCCACGCTCTTGCGCTAGCTTGGCACACGTAGCCAAATCTGCTGGGTTTGAACCACCAAGCTGAAGGGCTAACGGATGCTCTTCTTCGTTATAAGCCAGGAAATCTCCTTTTCCATGAATGATCGCACCTGTCGTCACCATTTCAGTGTACAACAGGGTTTCTTTGGTCATTAAGCGATGGAAGTAGCGACAATGACGATCAGTCCAATCTAACATTGGTGCTACGGAGAGCCTGCAAGAATGAGTCATGATATAAACACCCGTTTTTATGTTGCCAAGGTCGAGCGCAGCAGTACGCTCAAAAAATAAGTCGGGTATTGTATACCCAAGCACCTCTGGGTGCTAGTTTCAGCGAGAATGATTTGGTTGGCTGACTAGCCAAGTGCTTAGGAATACGCAGAAGTAATACGAATCTGTCATTCGTTGATTCATTCTGTGATGATTATTCCGCCTTCACACCACCACCGACTTGCTTTAATTCATGATTTTCGTTCTGATAGTGGGTAAAATGAAGCATTTCTAAACGAACTTCGTATAGAAATGATTTATCATAGAGCACGTCCGATAGTTATGGTGAAAGGTTTGAACCCAACAATCATTGAACAAATTGAAAGTATCTGCGCAGAGCGTGGAGTACGACTGACTCCGCAACGCCGACGCGTATTTGAACTCATTTGTTCTAATCGCCGCGCCTCAAGTGCGTATGAGCTATTGGAGCAACTAAAAGAGAGTGAGCCTCAGGCTAAGCCGCCCACTGTTTATCGAGCATTAGATTTTCTCCTAGAGCAAGGCTTCATCCACCGAGTGGAATCGACAAATAGCTTTATTACTTGTTGTTCTTTCAATACTCAGCAGCACTTTTTCCAATTACTAATTTGCGATAAATGTGGTGATGTCGTTGAACTCGAAGATGAGACGCTGATATCCTTGTTAGCCGAAAACGCCGAGAAGCATGGATTCAAACTGACCAACCAAGTTATTGAAACTCATGGTGAATGCCAGGCCTGTTCCTCCGAGACGAAAGAAAAAGTATAGAAGAACGTTATGCGCGCTGAATTTGTAAACCCGTTTTTAGCTTCTTTAATGAACGTGCTAAAAACTATGGCTTCTCTTGAGCTGAAGCCACAAAAACCGCGAATCAAAAAAGATGAGATCGCACGAGGTGACGTTTCTGGTCTGATTGGTATGGTAGGCCCACAAACTCGTGGTTCAATGTCGATCACCTTTGATGAAGCACTCGCCCTAGAAATCATGCAGAACATGCTTGGTGAACGTCCAAATGGGCTCAATGAAGAAGTGACCGATATGGTGGGTGAGATCACCAACATGGTTACTGGTGGTGCGAAACGCATTCTGGCGGAAAGTGGTTTTGACTTTGATATGGCAACACCGGTTGTGGTTTCGGGCCGAGGTCATACGATTCGCCACAAGTGTGAAGGCTCAATTATTATCATGCCTTTCTCTTCCCAATGGGGAAATGCCTTTATCGAAATTTGCTTCGAATAAAAGAGAAAAAATAGGTTGGCACTGGCCAACCTATTTTGTTTTTGCCTCAGGCAATAAAAAGGTCAGCATTTGCTGACCTTTTCTTTATCTATTCAAACATTAAGCTTTGAACGCTTTAAATGCGTTGATTAGACCGTTTGTTGAGCTGTCATGCGAGCTGATTTGAGACTCGTCTGCAAGCTCAGGTAGGATTTGGTTAGCCAGTTGTTTACCTAGCTCCACGCCCCACTGGTCAAAGCTGAAGATATTCCAGATAACACCTTGTACGAAAATTTTGTGTTCGTACATTGCGATCAAGTTACCTAGCGTACGAGGCGTGATTTGCTTCACTAGAATAGAGTTTGTTGGACGGTTACCTTCAAACACTTTGAATGGCGCAATCGCTGCCACTTCTTCAGCATTCTTACCTACTTTCACCAACTCTTCTTTCACGGTTTCTTCATTTTTACCAAACGCTAGAGCTTCAGTTTGCGCGAAGAAGTTAGACATCAGTTTTTGGTGATGATCGCTAGCTGGGTTGTGGCTAATTGCAGGTGCAATGAAGTCACATGGGATAAGCTTAGTACCTTGGTGAATTAGCTGGTAGAACGCGTGCTGACCGTTGGTACCTGGTTCACCCCAAATGATTGGGCCAGTTTGGTAAGTTACAGCATTGCCGTCACGGTCAACGTATTTACCGTTTGATTCCATGTTACCTTGCTGGAAGTACGCCGCGAAACGGTGCATGTACTGATCGTAAGGCAGAATAGCTTCTGATTCCGCACCGTGGAAGTTGTTGTACCAAATACCGATAAGCGCAAGGATCACAGGGATGTTGCTTTCTAGATCTGTTGATACAAAGTGCTTGTCCATCTCGTGAGCGCCATCAAGCAGCTCAACGAAGTTGTCGAAACCTACTGCTAGTGCAATTGATAGACCGATCGCAGACCATAGTGAGTAACGGCCACCAACCCAGTCCCAGAATTCAAACATGTTCGCTGTATCGATACCAAATTCAGACACGGCTGTCGCGTTTGTTGAAAGCGCAGCAAAGTGCTTAGCCACATGAGCCTGATCACCCGCCGATTCTAGGAACCAATCACGAGCAGTGTGCGCGTTAGTCATGGTTTCTTGTGTTGTAAACGTCTTAGACGCGATCAAGAATAACGTCGTTTCTGGGTTAACTTTCTTCAACGTTTCAACGATGTGTGTACCATCAACGTTAGATACGAAGTGAAGGTTTAGATGATTTTTGTATGGCGCTAGAGCTTCCGTCACCATGTAAGGGCCAAGGTCAGAACCGCCGATACCGATGTTCACAATATCGGTAATTGCTTTGCCTGTGTAACCTTTCCATTCACCGCCGATAACGCGCTCAGTGAATGATTTCATTTTTTCTAGAACCGCGTTCACTGCTGGCATTACGTCTTCGCCATCTACCATAACTGGAGTATTAGCGCGGTTACGTAGTGCAGTGTGAAGAACAGCGCGACCTTCTGTTTGGTTGATCGCTTCACCACTGAACATCGCTTCAATTGCAGATTTCAGCTCGGTCTCTTTCGCAAGAGCAAACAGGTGCTTCAGAGTTTCCTCATTGATGAGGTTCTTTGAGTAATCGACTAGGATGTCTGAGCCGAAACGTGCAGAGTATTTGTCGAAACGCGCTGCGTCTTGAGCAAACAGCTCTTTAAGATCCATATCTTGTGCAGATTCGAAATGCGCCGTTAGCGCTTTCCAAGCTTGTGTTTGCGTTGGATTGATATTTTTCAACATGGTCTTTATCCCGATGTTACAGTAGGTTCCATTCCTTACAGTCTAGCGAAAACTGTGGAATCCCCGATTTAGCAAATAGAATATAAATTAGATGTTTGGGCAAATTGCCACAAAACAAGTCTTTGTAATTTTTTTTCAGGCGCCAATTATGACCGAGAGCTTTTACACTCACATTGAGTTAGGTCACGTTCCCTGCCCTGAAATTGAACATTCATTTACGATGACAAGAATCATATCATTTACTAATGACAGGCTCTAATTGGAATAGGATAGACGCCAATTTATAAATTTCCAAAGGAACACGTATGTGGGCACAAAAAACACTGCAATTAAAAGCGAGAAGCCGCGGTTTTCACCTGATAACTGATGAAATTGAACAACAATTACCACAAATAAACGAACTTTCAGTAGGTTTATTACACTTATTTATTCAGCACACCTCCGCCAGTTTGACCTTAAATGAGAATGCTGATCCAACCGTGCGTATGGACATGGAAGCGCACTTCAATAAGTTTGTGCCAGAGCGTGCTCCTTATTATCAGCACACCTATGAAGGTGACGACGACATGCCGGCACATATTAAAGCATCACTGCTTGGCAGTAGTGTGACGGTACCAATCCAAAATGGTCGATTAGCTTTAGGAACATGGCAAGGTATTTACTTGGGTGAGCATCGAGACTTTGGTGGCGGCCGCCGCGTTATTGCTACGATTAACGGTGAGTAGATAAAACAAAGGCTAACCTTGGGTTAGCCTTTCGTTGTTTATTTGGAGTATTCCATCTCGACGCGAGGCGTTAGCTTAGTCACGAGTTCATACGCAATCGTACCAATGTGACCCGCTACTTCTTCTACTGGGAGCTCTTTCCCCCAAAGAATCGCTTCGTCGCTGACTTTATCCGTTGCGTCTGGTCCCAAATCGACCGTCAGCATATCCATGGAAACTCGACCTGCAATAGGTACTTTACGGCCATTAACCCACACCGGCGTACCGTTTGGAGCACTTCTTGGGTAACCGTCGCCATACCCTACAGCAATGACACCAACTTTTGTATCTCGCTCACTGGTCCAAATACCACCGTAGCCAACACTTTCACCCTTCTTCACTTCACGTACCGCAATAAGGTGGGATTTAAGTGTCATGACAGGCTGATACCCAAGATCTTGCGCCGTTTTGTCATCGAATGGCGACACACCATACATGATAATACCCGGACGAACCCAATCTAAATGGCTTTGAGGCCATGCCAATAACCCCGCAGATGCCGCCAGTGAACGTTCCCCTTGGCAACCAGAAGTCAACGATTTAAACAGCTCAATCTGTTGTGGGGTAATATCGCTATCCAGCTCATCTGCACAGCCAAAGTGGCTCATGTAACGCAACGGTTTCGCTACATTTGGACACTCCTTCAGCCGCGTTACAAACTCGTCATATTGTTCAGGACGAACCCCAAGGCGGTGCATGCCACTGTCAATCTTCAGCCACACGACAACCGGAGTTTCAAGGTCTGCTTGCTCCAAGGCGATAAGCTGCTCTTCACAGTGCACCACAGTTTGGATGTTGTTCGTCACAAGAACAGGTAAGTCACCAGGAGAGTAAAAACCTTCTAGCAATAGAATCGGCTTTACTACTCCACAAGCGCGCAGTTGCAATGCTTCTTCAATACGAGCCACACCAAACGCATCCGCATGGTTAGCATGTTTTGCGACATGACGTAATCCGTGACCATAACCATTGGCCTTGACGACAGCCATCACTTTACTTTGTGGCGCTTGAGCTTTTACGCGCTGTAAGTTGTGCTGCAACGCAGACAAATCAATGCACGCCTTGGCCGCTTTCATATAGCTCATGGGATTACTCATCATCAATATCGAATGCAGGACCCGCGTAGTTGTCGAAACGCGAATGTTGACCTTGGAAAGTGAGGCGAACAGAGCCGATAGGACCATTACGCTGTTTACCAATAATGATTTCGGCCGTACCTTTGTACGGACTATCTGGGTGATAAACCTCATCACGGTAGATGAACATGATCAAGTCGGCATCCTGCTCGATGGAACCGGATTCACGCAAGTCCGAGTTTACTGGTCGTTTATCCGCACGTTGCTCTAGGGAACGGTTTAGCTGCGACAGTGCCACAACAGGCACATTTAGCTCTTTTGCCAGCGCCTTAAGAGAGCGAGAGATCTCAGCAATCTCAAGAGTACGGTTATCGGTTAACGAAGGCACGCGCATCAACTGAAGGTAGTCGACCATGATCATCGATAGACCGCCATGTTCACGAGCGATACGGCGAGCGCGCGAACGCACTTCGGTCGGAGTTAGTCCAGAGCTATCATCAATGTACATATTTTTCTTCTGCATCAGGATACCCATAGTAGAAGAAATACGCGCCCAATCTTCGTCATCTAGCTGACCCGTACGGATCTTGGTTTGGTCTACACGAGACAAAGAGGCCAACATACGCATCATCAACTGTTCAGCTGGCATCTCTAACGAGAAAATAAGTACGGGCTTTTCTTGTTGCATGGCCGCATTTTCACACAAGTTCATCGCAAAGGTCGTTTTACCCATCGATGGACGCGCTGCGACAATCACCAAATCAGAGCCTTGCAAACCTGCGGTTTTCTTATTGAGATCTGTGAAACCGGTATCGACCCCCGTAACACCATCTTGTGGCGTTTTATACAACAACTCGATACGTTCTAACGTCTTTTCGAGGATGTTGTCGACGTTTTGTGGTCCTTCGTTTTCACTAGTTCGAGACTCGGCGATAGCAAAAACTTTACTCTCCGCCATGTCTATTAAATCTTCAGAACTGCGACCTTGAGGGTCATAGCCCGCGTCCGCAATTTCATTCGCGACACCAATAAGGCCACGAACAATCGCACGCTCAGCGACAATATCAGCATACGCATTGATGTTAGCTGCACTTGGCGTATTCTTCGCCAAGTCAGCGAGGTAAGCAAAACCGCCTACATCTTCTAACAACTCGTGACGCTCTAGATATTCCGATAAAGTAATAAGATCGAGAGGTTTACCCGCTTCAAGAATGGTTTTTACACCTTCAAAAATCAGGCGGTGTGGACGACTATAGAAATCACTGCTCACAACACGTTCGGCAACGGTGTCCCAACGTTCATTATCCAGTAAAAGACCACCAATTACTGATTGCTCGGCTTCTAGTGAGTGAGGTGGCACTTTAATTGCGTCGACCTGACTGTCTGAAGGTTTGCGATTTCTGTTTTCCGCCATGACTTTGCTCGATAACTACTATTGACCCACGATTATAACCTTAACCTAACTGAGATGCTTCCCCGAAGCGACAATTACTTGTTAAGAAATCATCATGTGAACCACCCGGGTAATAGCCTGGTTCTTCCGCCTAGCTCTAATAAAAATTAACCTACCATTGACCCAACCAAATATCTGTATCAGTATCATGCCCCTCCTTTTTGATTACGTTCGAGGTTGATGTGTCCCGATACTGGTTACTTAGCTTTAGCCTACTGTGCGCTAGTGCATCGTATGCTGACGAATCAGTACAGCCAGAGCAAAATATTGATGTACCCGACCCACTAAAAACCGAGGTGGAGTTCGGCTATCAAGCTCACACAGGTAACACGGACTCTCGTTCCCTGAATGCTCGTTTGAGTGCTGAATATACGTCAGGTCGACACCGTTCTAATGGTGAATGGAAGTACTACAACTTGTACAAAGACGGTGAAGAAGACAAACGCTCATCCACCTACTCCCTACAGAGTGACTACAAGTTAGGCCCTAAGACATATTTGTATGGCAGCTTTAAAGGAGTGGATTCTCGCTACAGTGCTTATTTTAAAGACTATACGTTGTCAGGTGGTTTGGGTTACCAGTTCTCCTACACTGAGAACTTCATTTTAGAGGTAGAGGTAGGCCCTGGTTTTCGCTATCAAGAGCCAAACTTAGACGAAATAGATGATGACGATATTGTCTTTCCCGATATCGTTAGAGAAGGCATTTTTCGAGGAAATATCAACACAACTTGGCATGCGTTGGATAATTTAAGTTTCGCAGCTGATATTACGTTGGTAACAGGTAGAAGTAACACACGTACTGATAGTGAACTCAGTGTAACCAATGATATTACTGAAGATATTGCACTGAAACTGGCGCACTCTCGTCAGTATCACGATAAAGTGCCTGAAGGCTTAAGCAAAGCAGACAGCGTATTTTCCGTTAATTTACTTTTCGCTTTTTAACCCTTTTTCTCTCAGTTTTAGAAATAAAAAAAGCACCTCCAAGGAGGTGCTTTTTAGTATTTCGTCTTGATACTGAATTACTCAGCAGCAACAACTTGTAGGTTCACAGTTGCGAAAACTTCAGAGTGAAGTTGAACGCTGATCTCGAACTCACCAGTTGTACGTAGAGCACCTTCAGGAAGGCGAACTTCGCTCTTAGCAACTTCAACGCCTGCAGCTGTGATAGCGTCAGCGATGTCACGAGTACCGATAGAACCGAATAGTTTGCCTTCGTCACCAGCTTTAGAAGCGATAACTACAGCTTCTAGAGCGTTAACTTTCTCTGCGCGAGCTTCTGCAGCAGCTAGTTGCTCAGCAACTTTAGCTTCTAGTTCAGCACGACGAGCTTCAAACATTTCAACGTTAGCTTTAGTTGCCATAACTGCTTTACCTTGTGGGATAAGGAAGTTACGAGCGTAGCCAGATTTAACGTTTGCAGTATCGCCAAGACCACCTAGGTTACCAATTTTATCAAGTAGAATAACTTGCATTGCTTAATCCTCTTTCTTAATAAAATGAACCGATTACTGATGCTTGTCAGTGTACGGTAGTAGAGCTAGGTAGCGTGAACGCTTGATAGCACGTGCTAGTTGACGCTGGTACTTAGCGCTTGTACCAGTGATACGGCTAGGTACGATTTTACCAGCTTCAGTGATGTAGTTTTTAAGAGTTGCTACGTCTTTGTAATCAATCTCTTGTACGCCTTCTGCAGTGAAACGGCAGAATTTACGACGACGGAAGAAACGAGCCATGGGCTATCTCCTGATCTTAAATTTGAGTAATGTTGTCGGCGTGTAACACTAATTTTCCCACGCCATTTCGGCCGGTTTGATAAGTGACAAAACCACTTACCTTAATGTTACTGCCTTGAACTAAATTCTGAGTTAGTGCTTGTGACCCAAGCCCGCTGACGACTACCGGCATACGACAATAAACTTGTCGAGGTAAGTCAGCTTCGATAATAGTAGAGCGATGCTCCAGCCAAAACCGACAGTGTTCAATGCCACCAGGGCTTTTACTACGAATGGGCGGTTTGGCAATGGTGCCGCTCAGCTCCATTCGATTGGCCATAAGAAAACTTACTCAGCAGCTTCTGACTTAGCTTCAGGCTTAGCTTCAGAACGCTCTTCACGACGTGGAGCACGCTCTTCTTTTTGCTTAAGCATGATAGATTGCTCAGTGATCGCTGCTTTAGTACGCATGATCATGTTACGTAGAACTGCATCGTTGAAACGGAAAGCAGTTTCTAGCTCATCAATTACAGCTTGGTCAGCTTCAACGTTCATAAGAACGTAGTGAGCTTTGTGAAGCTTGTTGATTGGGTAAGCCAGTTGACGACGGCCCCAGTCTTCTAGACGGTGGATTTTACCGCCAGCTTCAGTGATTGAACCAGTGTAACGCTCGATCATGCCAGCAACTTGCTCGCTTTGATCTGGGTGCACCATGAATACGATTTCGTAATGACGCATTGGTTGCTCCTTACGGATTATTCAGCTTCCACAAATGGCTCAGTCGTCCAGAGGAAGCAAGGAACTAAAGATAATTGACTGAGTTTAAGGAGCACGAATAGTACAGAAAGGGCGTAAAATAGGCAAGTGATTATTTGCTCAGCGCAGTGGATATTTAATTTCTTCTAATACTAGAAAACACAAAGGCTGCCAACAAGCTGGCAGCCTTTAAAATCAGCGTGTTATTGCGCTGGCTTATCGGTGCTTATTTAACTTCAGCCAGTTCAGCGCGCATTTGATCGATCACTTGTTTGTAATCTGGCTCACCGAAAATCGCCGAGCCTGCAACAAACATGTCTGCGCCCGCTTCTGCAATTTCACGAATGTTGTCAACCTTCACACCGCCATCGATTTCTAAGCGGATATCACGACCAGACTCGTCAATCATCTTACGAACGGCACGCAGTTTATCTAGTGTATGAGGAATGAATGATTGACCACCAAAACCAGGGTTTACCGACATCAGTAGAATCATGTCGACTTTATCCATAATAAACTCAAGACTTGCAAGTGGCGTTGCTGGGTTTAGTACCACACCAGCCTGACAGCCGTGCTCTTTAATTAACTGCAGTGTACGGTCTACATGATCAGAAGCTTCTACATGGAACGTAATCATCGACGCACCCGCTTTTGCGAAATCAGGAATAATACGGTCAACGGGTTTCACCATTAGGTGAACATCGATTGGCGCTGTGATGCCATAATCGCGTAGTGCTTTACACACAGGCGCACCAAAAGTCAGGTTTGGTACATAGTGGTTATCCATAACGTCGAAATGCACCACATCCGCACCCGCTGCGAGTACTTTTTCTACATCTTCACCGAGACGAGCAAAATCTGCCGATAAAATGGATGGAGCAATAAGAAAATCTTTCATACCTGACCTCAGTAGTAATGAGCAAACAATCTGCGCGCAATTCTACCGAAGCCAGTGGGGAGATCCACTATTTAGATATAATAGTGTGAGAATTAAGAGCTTGATTTATCCATGTCTGGGGCATGAAAAAGCGCAAGTAGCTCATCAACTTTATTACGACCGTTACCATTACGGCTAATGGTACGCTTTACTTTTACCACATTAAGATCCGCACCGTGATACAACCGACGTGTCAAGGTAGTGTCGTGGTTAGAAATCAACACAGGAATGCCACGTTCAGTCGCTGTTCTTTCAGCAATGTCGGCTAATGCAGCTTGGTCGTCCAACGTGAAACCATTACCTGCGTATGAGGTGAAATTTGCCGTATTTGAAAGCGGCGCATAAGGTGGATCGCAATACACGACGCTCCCTTTGCGCGCACGACGAAATGTTTCAGGATAACCTTCACAAACGAACGTAGCTTTTTTGGCTTTTTCTGCAAAAAACTCCAATTCCGCCTCAGGGAAATACGGCTTTTTGTAAGAGCCAAACGGTACATTGAAGCCACCTTTTTTGTTGTAACGGCATAGGCCATTAAAACCAAAGCGGTTCATGTACAAAAATGCTAAAGAGCGGTACATCACGTCATCGGTTTTATTAAACTCAGCGCGAATGTGTAGGTAGGCTTCTTTGCGGTTGTTCTCAGCGACAAACCAACGCTTCGCTTCAGAGATATACTCTTCAGGGCGTTCTTTCAGCAGGTTGTACAGATTGATCAAATCTGGATTGATATCTGCAAGTAGATAATGGTCATAATCGGTATTCAGAAACACTGAGCCCGCACCAACAAAAGGTTCAACTAGCTTTCGAGCCGGCGGCAAATGACGTTGGATGTCTTCAACCAGTCCGTATTTTCCTCCTGCCCATTTAAGAAAGGCTCGTTGCTTTTTCATCTACTGCTCTATCTATCGACCAAAAATTAAGGCTGCGGAATGTAACATATTTTTCAGGGAAGCTCAGGTTTATTTCACTCGTTCAATTTCACGGTGAACCTGACGGAGTGATTTTGCCCAAGGACTCACCGACTTAACCGAATCTGGCAAGCTTGCGACGGCATCACGAGCCATTTGAATTGTCGGATAATCTTGATATGTGATGATATACCACTCGGTGTCATTACGAACGGTAGGATAAATTCGCACTTGATTATTCAGTTGATGCTCATTGAGAAAGGATTGTACATCTTCCATTGAGGTCATAGCTGCGAGTTGTAAAGTATAAGCTCTTGGCGATAGCGCTTTTAGTTCTTCACGAGCAAATGAAAATTTCACAACAGGTTGGTTTGCCTCACCCTCTTCTGACTGAGCAGGTGCTTGCGTCATATCTTGATTCGGTTTTACGACTTTAATCAAAGGGGAGCTAGTTTCATCGGCGGTTTCTGTCTTCTCAGTACCGACGACATCATCAATCGCTTTTGTGTCTGCTGAATCAGCTTTACCTTCAAGCAATGCATCGACCACATTCGACTCAATCACCACTCTTTGTTGATTGTCATCACTGCCTACGCTCGCTACTTCTTCTGTCACTGCTGGCGGTAATGAATCAGAATCATCAACCGCACCAGACTTATCAAGACTGCTAGAGCCATCGGTTACAGGTTGCAGTGAAGACTGCGCTGCACTGACTCCTGACTCTTCAAAAGTTGGAATAACCGTTTGCTCTAAACTGCCAGCAATTTGCTGCGCTTTATCATCAGGACTTGGTTGACTAAGCATCCACCAATAGCCACCAGCAGCAAGCAACAGTAAGACTAATACCACCAACACAATATTCAGGGGTGAACCGACAATCGAGCGGATAATGATCCTTTTTTCCACTTTCATCTCTCCTAACGCCATGATGTCACCCGGTACTGGGTCGACTTTTTTAAATGCATCTCGAACCCGTTTCTCAGACTCATCATCGACGTAGCGCGCAACAAGTGACTCAAAGAAACGACGAGCTTCCACTTCGGACAACATATCAATATCAAGCTCAACAGGCTTTATCTCTTGTCCATAACTGAGACGTGCTAGCAAACCTTCTAAACGTCCAGACTGTGTAAACAGTAAGACATTGATGGTCCAATTTGGCTTATGGTGCGCCTCTAAGACCAGCATCCAAAGCTCAGAGATAAGTGTCTCACTCAATAAATGCGCATCATCGACAACAATTGCAATGTCACACGGCTCATCACCTAAAAGCCTTTCAAGGCTATCAAGTAAAGGCTCTTGCTGATTAAACAATGCGTCTGAAACCAGTTGACTCAAAATAAGGACGCGATGCTGCACATCGTCTTGATTAGAATGACAAAGTAACAAACATTGATTCTTGTTACTGGCACCCACTTCAAGGTATCGCTGCGCTAACCAAGATTTCCCGTACCCATCATGACCATTAATCGCAATGAGATTGGAACCAAAGTTAGTCAGTAGACCTAATCTATCAAGCAACTCGATTTGAGAATCTAATTCCAGTACGTGAGCAACACTCATCTAATAACCTTAATACACTACAAGAATGACGCCCAAAGGCGCCATTACAAGGTTAAATATCGCGACCGAAGTCTATTGCCTGCTTGAGTACGTCTTGCGTCGTATCAGCAATTACCTCGGCAGTGCCAATGCCTGTAGGCAAAACCAATCGTAATTGACCAGAGAGGACTTTCTTATCTCGCATCATGTGCTTGATGAAGTCATCGAAATTCATACTGTCTGGAGTATGCACAGGCAGTTTTGCACGACGCAAAATCGCAACAATACGCTCAAATTGCTCTTCCGAGATCAGACCGCGTAGATGCGACGTTTTGGCCGCCATAACAGTGCCGGAAGATACCGCTTCACCATGCAGCCAATTGCCATAGCCAAGTTCCGCTTCAATCGCATGACCAAAGGTGTGACCTAAGTTAAGCAAAGCACGGATGCCCGATTCTTTCTCATCCTGAGCCACCACTTCCGCTTTTATTTCACAGCAACGTGCGATCGCATAAGTTAGTGCTTCTTCATCCAACGCATACAAGCGCTCAAGATTGTCTTCTAACCATACAAAAAAATCTGCATCGTAAATAATGCCGTACTTAATGACTTCGGCGATACCCGCAGCGAACTCACGTTCAGGCAACGTCGACAGGCAGTTGGTATCAATGATCACGGCTTTAGGTTGGTAAAACGCACCTATCATGTTCTTACCCAACGGATGGTTAACCGCGGTTTTTCCACCAACCGAAGAGTCCACTTGGGATAGTAATGTGGTCGGTATTTGAATAAAGTCGACCCCACGCTGGTAACAGGCAGACGCAAAACCCACAAGGTCGCCAATAACACCACCCCCTAACGCGATGATCACAACATCACGAGCATAACTCCCTTCCAGTAAGAAGTTCATTACTTGATTAAATACATCCAAGTTTTTGTACTGTTCACCGTCAGGCAATTCTAACAAGGATGCACTACAACCGAGCTGCTCGAGTTGCTTTAAAATTTTGTCTGCATACAAAGGTGCCACTGTGACATTACTGATCACAACAACTTTTTGTTTTGCATTTTTGTTTGAGAGAACTTGAGAGAGGTACGCCGGGTCCTCAAATAACCCGGCGCCAATAGAGATTGGGTAGCTACGCTCAGCTAGGTTGACCGTAATCCGTTCCATCGGTTTGCTCCAATTAAAAAAAGATAAAGACTTATCTCTCTTCTAGCATTTTTACGATCTGGTTGGCTACCACTTTTGCACTTTGATCGTCAGTGCGAACAGTGTAATCCGCTACTTCTTCATATAAAGGATTACGTTCTTCAGCTAATTGCTCCAGTACTTCGCGAGGGTTATCCGTTTGAAGTAAAGGACGCTTCTTGTCGCGGTTTGTACGCGCAAGTTGCTTTTCAATCGTCGTTTCTAAGTAAACAACAACACCACGTGCCGAAAGACGATTGCGGTTTTCTTTGCTCTTAACAGAGCCACCGCCAGTCGCAAGCACGATGCCTTGCTCTTGTGTTAGGTCTTCAAGTACCGCTTCTTCACGCTTGCGGAAGCCTTCTTCACCCTCTACATCAAAAACCCAAGAGATGTCTGCACCAGTGCGTTCTTCGATCACTGTATCGGAGTCAACAAACTCCATATGCAGTTGCTGTGCTAGATGTCTACCAATTGTACTTTTGCCGGCGCCCATTGGGCCAACAAGGAAAATATTACGTTTCTCAGCCATGTTTAGCAGTAATTTACAACATTGATTCAATAAGATCGCCACAAGAAAACACAGCTAAACTGCTGTTCTACAAGGCTTGTGGCACCAGTTCCTCACAGATAATTCGTGATAAGACCCGAAATTATCCAAGCATGGTGCCACTATTGCAACTTTATTTTTGATTTAATCAGTTTTTTCCGAGACAGAACTACTGAATCACCACCTTAGGCGTGACGAAAATTAACAGCTCACTTTTACCAACATTTTCATAACTTCGACGAAAAAGCGCACCTAATAGCGGAAGATCGCCCAACAAAGGCACTTTGTCCACCGAGTTAGTAATGCTGTGCTGAAAAATACCACCAAGAACGACCGTTTCACCGTTATTCACTAACACTTGCGTCCCGATACGTTGAGTATCAATCGCAACAGCTTCACCAGTGCCTGTCTTCACGACTTGTCCTGGTCTATCTTGCGTGACACTTAAATCCAATACTAAGCGGTTATCCGGTGTGATTTGCGGGGTTACCTTCAAACTTAATACCGCCTTTTTGAACGTCACCGTCGTTGCACCACTTGATGATGACTCTAGGTAAGGAATCTCTGTACCTTGTTCGATATAGGCAGGTTTCTTATTGGTAGTGATCAAACGTGGGCTCGAGATAATCTCAGCTTTAGACTCTTGTTGCAGAGCAGAAAGCTCAAGATCCAACAAGGTGTCTGAACCTAACTTTGCGACCTGAAAAGCAATGCTGGTGGCATTCGGACTGGTTGCAGCTAAGTTTACATTTAGGAAGTCATCGATCCCTACTCCATCACCGTCACCACCGTCATCACCCCCTTCTCCATTATAGAGACCGATCGTGGCAAGGTTGTTCTCAATAGAACCGCCCACTGTATTACTGCCATTAATAGACGTAAAACCCCAACGAATACCTAGCTCGTCCATGTTACCTTCATTGATGGTCACAATACGCGCCTCAATTTGAACCTGTTTAACTGGAATATCCAAAGACTCAATAATTTCTCGAATCACCTCGATGTTTTCAGGTAACTCTCTAATCAATAACGAGTTAGTTCGCTCATCAATGGTCATACTGCCGCGCTCTGACAGCATGCTGATATTTCCTTCACCATTGATCATCTCCGCAATGTCTGATGCTTTAGCAAAATTAACTTTGATGATTTCAGATGAAAGCTCTCCCATTTCTTCCGTCAGTTTTTGTTTTTCTAACTGCTGCTTCTCACGCAAGTCCAGCTCATCAGTCGGAGCAACTAAAATCACGTTGCCATCAACACGCTTATCTAACCCCTTAATTTGCAAAATAATATCCAGAACTTGCTGCCAAGGGACACCATCAAGACGAAGCGTGAGGTTGCCTTCGACAGAGTCGGAGACAACCAAATTAAATTGGTTGTAATCAGCAATAAGCTGCAAGACATTTCGCACAGGAATATCTTGGAAGTTAATCGAAATAAGCTTACCTTCTCTTTCTAAAATGCTTTTATCTGGGGCTTTCTCATTGGGTTTGATCTTCGCTACTTTGATTTCCAAAAAACGCCCCGTTAAACGGTAATCATGCATGTATTCTTCATTGATGTTCGCAACCAAGCGCGTCGTCGAGGTGTCGCGAAACACTTCTACGCTCTCAACCACAGTCGAAAAATCTTTCACGTCTAGGAGATACAATTGCTCGTCTTTTACTGAAGTGTTAAGCAAATCGATACTTAACCCTTCCTGTACACGCTTGATATCTACAATCGCAGCCGGTGACGCCAATTCGACGACAATCACGGCGTCTTTATCTTTATTAGTTCGAAAGTCGATACTTTTTAGGGCATTGGACGAAACTTCTTCAGCTGCCGCTAAAGGGGCTAAAAATACAAACAACCATAAGGAGAAGAGCCCAGTAAGTATCCTTGGTGTACGTGTTAATCCTTGTCTCATTTTCATTACTCAATATCAAAAATAAATGGGGCTATCTCAAAGCCAACTTAACTTTACGTTTTTGCCAACATCCTAAGCCGTCGGGCAACGTTTCATTAATCAACAAATAGGAGTGGCTGACATGGGTCACTTTGCCATTATTGCGTCCAAGGTATTGACCCGGCTTAACTTTATAGACGGTGCCATTGGGAGCCTGAACGAGGCCAGAAACCGTGTTATCCATGCCCATGACCCCTTTCAAACGTAATTGGCTTAATGGGAATTTTTCTAATTTTCCAGTTCGCCTTCTTGAGGGCGGTTGCCAACAATCTTTTCTTGCAACTGGCTGAGTCGCGATGGTGGCTTCTTTGGGCAATTCAAAGGGTGCACGCTGTACTTCCGGTGCGTACGTGACTGCAACATACTTGTCTGCGGGCTTAAGCTTCTCGACCTCTCGACGCGCCTGTGTTTCCACTCCTCGAATAAAATCCGTCAATGATTCATCATTCGCCTGGCAGCCCATCAATAGAGAACCCATCAGTACCAGCAACAAAGACTTACTTGTCATTTTTCGTCTCCTCCGGCTTAAACTGATAGGTGTTAGCGCGCACCCGAAAGTGCAGAGTTTCGCTCTCTTGGCTGACACGTTGCCAAGTCACATCTTTAAACGTGATGATTCGAGGTAGCGTCGCTATCGCCTGAGAAAAATGGCCGATGTCATGAAAGTCACCCGTTAACTCAATGTTTAAAGGGAGACGATAAAGGAAGTGCTCTGATTGTTTTTCGCCCCAGTCGATTCGGGTGAAAGTCAGCTTATTGTCGATGCCAAGTTCATTCACTGAAGCGAGCATTGTAGCCAGCTCTTTTTGCGCAGGCAGTTGCTGCAGCAATAACTCGTAACGGGTGGTAAGTTCATCCAATTGAGATTGAAGCTGAGGCAACGCTGCCACTTTGTTCGCTTTGATCTTCAATGCCACCTTGAGTGTCTGCTCCTGCTGGATCAAGTGATTCAACTGTTCGTCTTTCGGTTTAAGGTAAAACCAATAACCTAAGCCTTGAATCACCATGATCAGAAGCGCGATTACTATAATCTGGGGCAACAATGGCCACTCGGCCATTTCATCGATTTCGAGATCCTGCCAATCAACCACGTTGAGCCTCCAATTTCTTCTCCGTTACTTTGAACATGAAAGACACTTTGAATGTTTGAAACTCTTTCCCAAAACGGGCTTTGCCGTGAACGATGGAATGCATTTCTACGTCGTTCAACTTGGCCGAGCGCTCCATGTTGTCCAGCATCGTGGCAAGTTTTGGAGTGCTATCAGAGATCCCAGAGATCTCAATTTCCAGATCATTCATTTTGATCTTGTCGACATATACACCTTCAGGGATAACGGCAGGCATTAAGTTCATGAACTCGGTCGTTTTGTTTCGTCCGTTTTGTAAACCTTCAACGACCTTTAGGCGTTCGAGGATTTTGCTGTGCTCTTGCTCTGCAATTTTCATTGCTTCAATACGCTGGTCGAGTTCGGCAATGTAGTGAGTGAGGTAATCGAGCCGATCCTGTTGTTGATCTTGTTGGTACTCAAAAAACTTTCCAATACCCCACTGGATGCCAACAGCGACCAACATGCCTAATGCGACCAAACTGATGAAACGACGTCGGTGCTCTTCTCTTTGATTCTCTCGCCAAGGAAGTAAATTAATGCGATAAAGCACGGGCGCCTCCTAGCCAATGAATGCCACGAACGGCCAGTCCGGCTGCTGTTGAGAAATGCTGCCAATCCACAGCACGACGCTTACGCTTAGACACCTTCATCTCAAATAGCCCTAGCGGATTTAGCAATTCACACTCTAACGACAATTGTTGAGACAACTCTTCTGCGAGCATGGGAGTGGAGGCCCCCTCCCCTGATAACCAGATACCCTTGATGTTTTGTGAGCCATTGATTGAGGTATAGAGCTGCATCTGGCGCTTTACTCGCTCTATGATTTGACGGTTAAACAGCTCTGTTTTCTCCTGAGCATCATCGGACAGAAAATCGACTGGAGAAGCGCTGTTTGCTCCGCGTGTGCCGTAAGCAAACTCTTTGTGAAACAGTTCACCTTGTTCGGTAAACATGGTGAAGGAGCTCGATAAGGTGCCAATATCGAGTAAGCAGTATTTGTTTTTGTCAGGAAAGCGATCGGCGGTGAGCTTCCAGATATGACCAAGGCTTTGCGAATGCACGTCCACTAAAACAGGTTTTAGTCCGGACTTTTGTAATGCATCAACTCGGCCTTCTACCACATCTTTTCTTGTCGCAAACACTTGATAGCTATCACTGCCACTCTGCCCGCCCTCCGCGCGAAGACGAACGAAGTCTAAACTCAGCTCTTCGACAGGGAATGGCGATTGATGAGAAAAGGCTTGTATCACTGCAAACTCAACTTCACTCTCTTCAAGATTTTGTTCTATTTGCAGTTTCTTGCTAATTACCGAGTTATCAGGAACTGAAATCGCAACTTTTTTAGCGCCAAAAGGCAGTTCTTTTTTTATCTGCTTGAGGGTCTTTACAATTTCTTGATGATTTATGGTGTTATTTTCAGCGACAATACCTTCCTTTAGTAATATTTCTTTGTAACCCAACAGAGCGTAATTGTTGCCTGTGGGTTTAAGTACTACGGCTTTGAGGCTGTTATGGCCTATATCGATGCCGGTAACGATTAGCTTATCCATCTCTTACTCTCGCTCCGAAATTTCTTCGTGCAAAGGTTGTTATTAGCATCCAAATAAGAGTTAATATCTCTTATGTGCTAAATTTTTGACCTAAGAGTACAAGGGTTTGCCGTTACACAGCCTCAACCAATCAGGGATTCTCCGGTGAAGTTCATAAAGCGTTTATTATTTTTAACATTGATTTGCATAATTCTTGGAGTCACCACAATATTTGGCTTCTATCAGTACGTGAAGCCTGAATTGCCAGATGTTGCAACTCTAAAAGACGTTGAATTACAAACACCTATGAAGGTGTTTAGTCAAGACGGGAAGCTGATCGCACAGTTCGGTGAAAAGCGTCGTATTCCTGTTACTTATGACGAAATTCCTCAAGACTTAATTCACGCGCTCATCGCAACCGAAGATAGCCGTTTCTACGAGCATCCCGGTATCGACCCTATCGGCATCACTCGTGCAGCTGTTGTTGTTGCGGTTTCAGGCTCGGCTAAACAGGGTGCAAGTACGATTACGCAACAGCTAGCTCGTAACTTCTTCTTATCTAATGAGAAGAAAATCATGCGTAAGATTAAAGAGATTTTTATTGCTATCCATATTGAGCAGCTTTTAAGTAAGCAAGAAATCATGGAGCTTTATGTCAATAAAATCTTCCTTGGTTACCGCTCATATGGCTTTGGTGCTGCCGCTCAAGTGTATTTTGGCAAGAGCCTTGATGAATTGACGTTAAGTGAGATTGCAACACTCGCTGGTATGCCAAAAGCGCCATCAACCATGAACCCAATTTACTCTCTTGAGCGCGCAACAAAACGCCGTAACGTTGTATTAATGCGAATGCTTGATGAGAAATACATTACACAAGAGCAGTATGACGAAGCACGCAATGAACCTATTGTGGCGCGTTATCATAGCGCTGAAATTGAGCTTTCAGCGCCTTACGTAGCAGAGTTGGCTCGTGCATGGGCAGTAAAAGAGTACGGTGAAGAAGAAGCTTACACCTCTGGCTTGAATATCTACATGACTGTGGACTCTAAACTGCAAGATGCTGCAAATACGTCTGCGGTAAATAACCTCTTGTCATACGATGAACGTCATGGCTACCGTGGTGCAGAAAGTGTGCTTTGGAAAGAAGGGGAAGCAGCCTGGGGCAATGAGCAAATAGAAAAGCACCTGAAGAAACAGCCAACTTATGGTGACCTTTACCCTGCGGTTGTGACGAAAGTCGATGATAAGACGGCGCAAGTATGGGTTAAGAACCATGAAGAGCAAACCATCCCTTGGACTGGAATGCACTGGGCGCGTAAGTACATTACCGATAACCGCCAAGGCTCAACACCAAAGTCAGCGCATGATGTGTTAGCGACAGGTCAACAAGTTTGGGTTCGCGAAGTAAGTGAAACCGATGAAGATGACAACACAACACTGAGCTGGAAACTGAGCCAAGTGCCGACAGCAAACACCGCGTTTGTTGCGATGAACCCAGAAAATGGCGCGATATTGTCGCTGGTTGGTGGTTTCAACTTTGTTCACAGCAAGTTTAACCGTGCAACCATGTCAGTGCGTCAGGTTGGTTCAAGTATCAAGCCTTTCATCTACTCGGCAGCAATTGACAAAGGACTGACTCTAGCCACTTTGATTAACGATGCGCCGATTAACAAGTGGGATGCAGGTTCTGGTTCAGCTTGGCGACCAAAAAACTCACCACCGACTTATGGTGGTCCAACGCGTCTTCGCCTCGGCTTAGCTCAATCAAAAAACGTCATGGCAGTACGTACACTCCGTGAAGTTGGCCTCGAGGAGACACGTCAGTACCTTACTCGTTTCGGTTTTGATATTAACCAAGTACCACGCTCTGAGACCATCGCACTCGGAGCTGGCAGCTTAACACCAATGAAAGTGGCACAAGGTTACTCTGTGTTTGCAAACGGTGGTTATTACGTTGAACCATTCTATGTAGAACGCGTGGAAGATGCATTCGGTGAAGTACTGTTTAAAGCCAATCCAAAGAGTGTTTGTCATAAGGATTGTCCACAAATGAGCGAGCAGCCAGAAAATCGCTACGCTGATGAATTTGGCGAACAAGACGTCGCAATTGACGGCCTTGCAACAGACAATGCCCTTGAAAATGATGAACCTCAATATGCACCGCAAGTTATCTCCGAACAGAATGCATTCTTAATGCGTGAGATGATGTACAGCAACATTTGGGGTGGCGGTAACTGGCGTGAAGGCACAGGTTGGAATGGTACAGGCTGGCGCGCGCAAAAACTTGGTCGTCGTGATATCGGGGGTAAAACGGGTACAACGAATGATTCCAAGGATGCTTGGTACAATGGCTATGGACCTGGTGTCGTTGCGATAGCTTGGGTTGGCTTTGATGATCACTCACGTGCACTTGGCCGCACCACTGTTAACAGCAACCTAGGGCAAGGCCAAATTTCTGGTGCCGAGTCGGGTGCGAAAACCGCAGAGCCTGCTTGGATTGACTTCATGCGTGTTGCGCTAGAAGGGACGCCGGAGCAAGGTAAAAATATTCCAGAGGATATTATTCGAGTTCGTATTGATCGCAACAGCGGTATGCTAACGCACAAGGTAGATAGCACATCAATGTTCGAATACTTTGAAAAAGGCACGGAGCCTACCGAATACGCTGGCGACCGTTTAGAAGATAGTATTTACTCTTCAGGCTCTGGCGCAGAAGAACTGTTCTAAATCACAAAAGCACAAGGGAGAGCATCAAGCTCTCCCTTTTTTATGTCTGCTTCTTATGCTGCAGCATTCAATGATGGATAAGAAGCCAACACCTCTTTAATCTTCGCTGCTAAAGCTTCAAACCTAGCTCGTAATGGTGAGCCCGGACGATATACGAGAACGATATTACGCGAGGGTGTTGGGTTAACAGCTGGTACGTAGCATACGCCATCTTTTTGCTTCTCATTAGGGATAGAAAGCTGAGGCAATAACGTAATCCCCGCACCGGCAGCAACCATATTGCGTAACGTCTCCAAGCTGGTGGCTTTAAAACGCTCATCGTCTTTTGCACCAGCGGCAAAACAAAAACCTAACGCTTGATCTCGCAGACAGTGGCCGTCTCCCAACGCTAAAACGGTTTTACCATTCAGCTCCAACATATCAACATGGTCGAGAGAGGCCCACTCGTGGTCACATGGCACTGCGACACTTAATGGCTCTTGATACACTTCGATCTCTTTAAATGGCGCAGTTTCATCAACCGAAGCTAAAACTAAGCAATCTAGTTTGCCTTCTTCCAATTGACGCACTAATTGATGTGTTTGAGCTTCGTGCAGAAATAGCTCCAGCTCAGGAAATGCTTCTTTTATCTGCGGCAGAATTTTGGGTAGTAGATAAGGCCCAACCGTCGGGATGAAACCAATATGCATCGGTCCAGTCATGGCTCCGCTTTGACCGCTTGCCATATCTCTGAAGGTTTTCACTTCACTTAAGATGCGTTTAGCCTGCTCCACCAGCTGTAAACCTGAATCGGTAAACAAAACACGTCGGCTGCTTCGCTCTAAAAGCGTGGTCCCGAGTTCGTCCTCTAGTTTACGAATTTGCCCACTCAATGTTGGCTGGCTAACAAAACATGCCTCTGCCGCTTTGCGAAAGTGCTTATGTTCCGCAAGTGCAACTAAGTACTCAAAATCTCGAATATTCATACTTCACGCTTCGCTTCTTTAACAATAGCTAATACCTATCAAAACCATAACACCAAACGATTAGAGCTATCAAAGGATTTTTACAATAATGGGCTCAACAAAACGAAACAGAGCGACGAAAAACGCTAAGCTCTATACGCATAATTTAAAATAGTTAAAGGAAATCATTATGTTTGTATCTAAAGAAGGTCAACAAGTCCCTCAAGTTACTTTTCCAGTTCGTCAAGGTGACTCTTGGGTGAATGTAACGACCGATGAGCTATTTAAAGGTAAGACCGTTATCGTATTTAGCTTACCGGGTGCATTTACTCCAACCTGTTCATCAAGCCATCTACCTCGTTACAACGAATTGTTCCCTGTATTTAAAGAGCACGGAGTGGATGAGATTATTTGTGTCTCGGTCAATGATACGTTCGTGATGAATGCATGGAAACAAGACCAAGAAGCAGAAAACATTACCTTCATCCCGGATGGTAATGGTGAATTCACCGATGGCATGGGTATGTTAGTGGATAAAAACGACATCGGCTTTGGCAAACGTTCATGGCGTTACAGCATGCTAGTAAAAGATGGCGTAGTGGAAAAAATGTTCATTGAGCCAAACGAACCAGGCGACCCATTCAAGGTGTCAGACGCAGATACGATGCTGAACTACATAGCGCCTGACTACAAAACGCAAGAATCCATCACTGTGTTCACTAAACCAGGCTGCCCTTTCTGTATGAAAGCGAAACAAAATCTGATTGACCACGGTCTTCAATATGAAGAAGTGATTCTGGGTAAAGACGCAACAACAGTTAGTCTACGAGCTATATCTGGTCGCACGACTGTTCCACAAGTCTTTATCGGTGGCAAGCACATCGGCGGTAGCGAAGAGCTAGAAGCGTATCTAGGCTAAGCTGTCCATAGCCTACACCCTCGGTCTCCGGTGCCTTTTGGCTCGGAGGCCAACCCTAAACCACTTCTTCTACTAGTCTAGATAAGTAGTCATCTACCAATAAGGTGACTACTTATCCAGATTCAACTATCCAATTCACTCTCCAAGCTCAATGTAGCTAGCTTGGCTTAAAACAAAAGCGAGAGTTCACGATGAAACAAGTTAATGTCGACGTAGCGGTTATTGGTGGCGGGACGGCTGGTCTTGGTGCTTATCGAGCAGCAAAAGCTCATACCAACAGCGTGGTAATGATTGAGGGCGGTCCCTACGGAACAACCTGTGCTCGTGTCGGATGCATGCCGTCTAAGCTGTTAATTGCGGCAGCAGAAAGTGTTCATCAAATCGAAAAAGCACCTGGATTTGGGATACACCCGCAAGGTGAAGTACGAATTAACGGACGAGAAGTTATGGATCGTGTAAAGCGCGAACGCGATCGTTTTGTTGGCTTTGTGCTTGAAAGTGTCGATGATATTCCCGCTGAAGACAAACTATCGGGCTACGCGAAGTTTGCCGATGACCACACTCTCATCATAGATGATCATACTCAGGTCACCGCACAGCGCATTGTTATTGCGACAGGATCTCGTCCAGCATATCCGGCAGCTTGGAATGAACTGGGTGATCGCCTAGTGATTAACGATGATGTATTTGACTGGGATGACTTACCAGAGTCCGTGGCAGTATTTGGCCCAGGAGTCATCGGCCTTGAATTGGGTCAGGCTTTACACCGCCTAGGAGTGAACGTGAAGCTCTTTGGCCTTGGAGGACAAGTGGGCCCACTGACAGACCCAGAGGTGATGGCGTATGCAGATAAAGCCTTTAAGGAAGAGTTCTACCTTGATGCAGATGTAAAAGTCGAAAGCATGAAACGCATTGCTTCGTCAGACAATGACGGCGAAGACAAGGTCGAAATCCAATTCATCAACCATGATGGCGAATTAGAAACTTTCGTTGTCGATTACGTATTGGCCGCAACGGGTCGTCGTCCAAACGTCGATAAGCTGGCGATCGAGAACACCAATGTGGCTCTCGATGAACGTGGCGTACCAACGGCGGATCACTATACATTGCAAACTTCGGTAGAGAGCATCTTCATCGCAGGTGATGCAAGTAACCAAATTCCACTGCTGCACGAAGCCGCTGACCAAGGCCGTATTGCTGGAGACAACGCAGGCCGTTTCCCAGATATTCGTGCGGGTCTGCGTCGCTCACCAATTTCAGCCGTGTTCTCCGACCCTCAAATTGCTATGGTTGGCGAAACATATAAACAACTAGAAACACGTCTAGGCACATGTGGATGTTTCGCAACCGGTGAAGTCTCGTTTGAAAATCAAGGACGTTCGCGCGTCATGCTTCGTAATAAAGGTATTCTGCATGTCTACGGAGAGCAAGGCACTGGACGTTTTTTAGGTGCAGAAATGATGGGCCCGAATGCAGAGCATCTTGCGCACCTTTTAGCGTGGGCGCACCAAAATAGGATGACGATTTCTGAGATGTTAGATATGCCCTTCTATCACCCAGTGATTGAAGAAGGCGTCCGCACCGCTCTACGTGATTTGAATGCAAAACTACACTTAGGGCCAGAAATGGTGAAACATTGTCTTGACTGCGGCCCAGGCTGCTAACGCTTTCAGGCTTCTATCTAAATATAAAGCAAAGCCTCGTCATCAACGAGGCTTTGCTTTACTACTTCGGCGCAATGAAATCTCTCTTACGCTGCCATCATTGCATAGCGACTGACCATACAAATCGCGACAACACCGATCATAAAGAACCCACCAGCGATACTTAGCGCAAGTTTCAACTCTGTCGACATCATTATATTTCCTGTTAAAGACTGACAGCGCACCATACATCAATTACGTGCCACAAAGCTTTTACAAAGCTAACTTTCCATTTTTGGTTGTGTCATGGCGCTCTAAGTCCGGTACAAGAAACACTTTCCACCATATAGTTAGATATATAATCTGAAGCAACACTAATGGTTTGGAAAACACTATGACTTGTCGCCGCTGCGAGGAACATTGGTTTTGGAAAAAACTTGGACGTTGCCAACGATGCTTGGATCAATTGACGGTACTTTCTGTACTGTGTTGGATTGTGTGGTGGTTTACGCTCAAAGATGATCCACAAAGCATCGAGTCGATCGCTTTGATCTTTGCCGGCTTCGCTTTCAACGTTTTGTTGTTTCTACACTTATGGATGCGTTTTGTCATCTTGCCTTGGCAACGTCGAAAGGGACAAAAAAAGGCGAATAAAAAAGAGAAAAGTGACAGATAGAAAAAAGCCCCAAAACCAATGTCAGTTCTGGGGCTCTCTTAGATTCTTCTAAGAAAAAGCAGTGGTACTTTAATAGACCGGGCTTCCTCTCAAAGGTTCCAAATTTTTTCGATTTTTTTAGCGAATACTGATGTAAGTAAACAGGAAAATGACTATGTCATTGAATGCTAATAAAATCACTCCACAACTTCAGTTCATGCCACATGCGTTTTTTGGATCACTTGCTCCATTAAATTGATCTCAAGCGCTACCTCATCACATGCATGTTGACGTGGGCACTGATCGCAATCTTTCAGAACTTTCTCCGGCAGTAATGACTTCGATGTCGGTAAAAAGCTTTGCTTCATAAAGAACTCAGGCGTTCGCGTTAGAACAAAGACTTTCTTGATCGCCATCTGGCGCGCTTTCTCAACCAAATAGTTCACAATCGCACTGCCCTGCCCTTGGCCTTGCCAGCCCGCTTCGATACCAAGAGAGCGTATTTCAGCCAACCCTGAGTCATACACATATAGAGAAGCACAACCCGTCACTTCACCATGATGCTCAGCCACCGCGAAAGAGCCAATATCTCTCACGAGCTCATTACGAGAGCGCGGAAGATTCTCACCAAGGTTCGCCCAGTAAGCAACCATACCTTCCAACGTTTCAATGTCCGTCAAACGTGCAGGACGCACTTTCACCGCCGAGCTGTCACGCTGGCTCAGGCGCTTATCCGCTTGTTCTACCGCGTAAGCGACCTGATGAGGCGAAACACCACCCAAAGCACAACGCTTTTCCAAACACGAATCGATAGTCAGAATGTCATACACATCCGCTTCAATGACTTCTGAGAAGGCTTTTAACTCTTCGATAGACAGCTCTTCTAGCGCACAACCTTTAGCAATAGCACCAACGACCGCGACACCGACGATGTGGTGAGCTTCACGGAATGGGATGCCTTTCGCCACTAGGTAATCAGCTAACTCCGTCGAGTTTGCGTAACCTTGTTTCGCCGCTTCTAGTGTGCGCTCGCCATTCACTTTAATACCGTCAAAACACAGAGCTGCCATTTCCATGCAGTCGTTCCATGTATCTAAAGCGTCAAACAACCCTTCTTTATCTTCCTGCATGTCTTTGTTGTACGCCAATGGCAAGGCTTTAACTGTCATCATCATGCTCGATAATGCGCCATAGACACGCCCTGTCTTACCACGGATCAACTCAAGTGCATCTGGGTTTTTCTTCTGTGGCATTAATGACGAACCAGATGTCACCGTATCCGCTAACTCAATGAAGTTTGACTCGCCTGAATTGTAGAAGATCATATCTTCTGCAAGACGAGAAAGGTGAAGCATAGAAATCGACGCCACCGACATCAGTTCCATCACATGATCACGATCTGAAACCGAATCGAGTGAATTACGCGTAGCACGGTGGAAACCGAGATTATGTGCTAATTGTTCGCGATCAATCGGATAAGCCGTTCCCGCTAACGCACCCGAGCCAAGTGGACAAGTGTCGAGACGCTGTAAGGCATCATTCAGACGAGAGTAGTCACGCTCGAACATTTCAACATAAGCCAAGCACCAGTGAGCAAAAGTTACAGGTTGAGCACGCTGAAGATGAGTATAGCCTGGCAATACGGTGCCTTGGTGCTGTTTAGCAACATGGACCATTTGTGCTTGTAGGCGATCTAAAGCAATCAATAATTGCTGACCTTGCTGACGACACCAAAGTTTCAAGTCTGTGGCGACTTGGTCATTCCGAGAACGCCCAGTGTGGAGTTTTTTACCTAAATCTCCCACTTTACTGATTAGCTGCTGTTCAACCCAAGAGTGGATATCTTCTGCATCAGAGCGAAGAATTTGGTGAGGGTCTTCCATCACTTCTAACTTCAGCTCATTTAAAGCAAGTTCCAGTTTTTTCTGTTCTTCTGCCGATAGCACATCAACAGAAAGCAGAGCTTTAGACCATGCGATTGAACCTACGATGTCTTGCTCAGCCAATCGGTAGTCAAAACGCAACGAATCATTGAACTCTTTAAATCTGGTGTCTGCCGCTTGGGTAAATCTTCCGCCCCATAATGCCATTGCGTCTCTCCTGATGACTATTGCTTACTCTAACGTTCTCGAATGAGTAGTAACCAATTTGATGGTCATTTGCTCACTTTTTCTTATGGGTCAACGTTACGGCAATTTCGATAAAAAATAAAGTATAAATTCAATATTTTTACATATATATTCAAAACAACTTTAGATACCCGCTTTTAGAAACCAAAAGACCCGCCTATAAATGGCGGGTCTTTATTCAATCCAAGATGGATGTTAAGGGATTATTTCTTCTGGCTGTTCAATGCACGAATACGGCTTGATAGCGAGTAAAGACGGATGAACCCACCTGCATGGCTTTGGTCGTAAACTTCATCTTCACCAAAAGTCGCGAACTCTTCTGAATACAAGCTGTTGTCAGAACGTTTTTGCGTCACTGTCGCTTGACCTTTGTAGAGCTTAACAACCACTTCACCGTTAACGTCTTGCGCTAGCTCTTCTGAAGCGGCAAGGATCGATTTACATAGTGGCGTAAACCAACGGCCATCGTATACAAGGTGAGACGCTTTTAGACCTAGCTCCTCACGGAATTCGAATGATGATTTGTCTAGCACAAGCTGCTCTACAGCACGCAGCGCTTCCATCATGATGGTGCCTCCCGGTGTTTCATAACAACCACGAGACTTCATTCCAACAAGACGGTTTTCCACGATATCGATACGGCCAACACCGTGCTTAGCGCCCTTCTCATTTAGGTAAACCAGTGCGTTGTATGGTGTCATCGCTTCACCATCAACTTCGACCACTTCACCTTTTTCTACTTTCAGCGTGACGTATTCCGCTTCATTTGGCGCTTGCTCTGGGTCGACAGTCCACACCCAGCAGTCTTCGTTTGGTGCGTTCCACGTATCTTCTAAAACGCCGCCTTCCGTCGAAATGTGCCATGCGTTTGCATCACGCGAATAGATCTTAGTAAGAGACGCAGAGCAAGGAATATTACGCTCAGCTAGGTAATCCAAACACTCTTCACGGCTCACTAGGTCCCACTCACGCCAAGGTGCAATCACTTGTAAGTCCGGTGCTAGTGCTGCGAATGCGCCTTCAAAACGTACTTGGTCGTTACCTTTACCTGTACAGCCATGACACAGAGCGTCCGCGCCCACTTTACGTGCCACTTCAACCTGCGCTTTGGCAATGATTGGACGCGCCATTGATGTACCTAGCAGGTACTTACCTTCGTAGTACGCGCCGGTTTTTAGCGTTGGGTAAATGTAGTCTGCGACCATTTCTTCTTTCAAGTCAGCGATGTAGCACTCAGAAGCACCAGAGGCTTTTGCTTTCGCTTCAATGCCTTCTAGCTCTTCGGCACCTTGACCAACATCGGCAACGAAAGCCACTACTTCACAGTCGTAGTTCTCTTTTAGCCACGGGATAATTACTGAAGTATCTAGACCGCCTGAGTATGCGACTACCACTTTATTTACGTTCACTTTGCTCATGTTTTTTCTCCAAACTTAACTGGCGCTGCGCTCGGCGGTCAGTGCCAACTACGACTTCCTAATATTGAATTCTTTTGCTGATGCTTATTGAGGCAAGAATTGAGTACCAATACTTTCACCAGCGAATAACTGTGCTAATTTTTCTGGGTAACGCCAGGTCGCGACTTCAATTGGACGGCCAAGATCATTGGCGGCCTCCAAAGCGGCTTTAACTTTGACGATCATGCCATCGGTGATCACATGTCCATCGATCAACGAGTTAGCTTGCTGCTCTGACAGGGTTTTGATCAAATGGCCTTTTCCATCTAATACACCACTCACGTCTGATAACAGGACTAACTCCGCATCTAATGCGCCCGCAACCGCGACTGCTGCTTGATCAGCATTCACATTCATCATCTGGCCATCTTTGGTTAAACCAATTGAACTGATGATCGGCAGTGCACCTGTGTTTAGCACCGCTTGTAATAGTGCTGAGTCACCCGGTGATGCTTTGCCTACCGCGCCGAGTTCTGGGTCAAGTTCTTCAACAAGACACAAACCACCATCCGCAAGGCTAAGACCCACAGCGTTAAGACCGTCCGCAATCGCTTGACCTTGAAGTAACTTATTCGCAGTGCCTGCAAGCGCGCCTGCAATCACAGGAATTTGATCGTAAGGCGTTACGCGTAAACCGTTTTTCTTTACGGTTTCAAGCTGAAGCTTTGCCATCAACTCATCAACTAGGTAGCCACCGCCATGAACGATGGCGATTTGTCGCTGTGCCGATTTTTGGTAAGCCGCAATGGCACCAAACAGTTGGCTTAAGGTTTGAGTGCATGATAGAGCTGCACCACCTAGCTTAATGACTAAAGGAGCTTGATTGGTTTGCGTCATCGCATTTCCCTCTTTCAACGACTACAGCAACGCTGTCAGTTCTGGGTAACCGTAATGAATATTGAGACATTGCATCGCTTGACTCGATGCACCTTTAAGTAGGTTGTCGATAGCTGAAATCACAATGATGTGTTCGCCTTGTACCTTCCAGCCGATATCGCAGAAAGGGGTATTTTCGACATCCTGAATACGTGGAATACCGTCGCCTTTAAGACGCACCGCAGGCTTGCCTTGATAAGCTTGTTCAAACGCCTGTGCCACTTGTGCTTCTGTCACACCTTGCGCAAGCTTCATGGTGATAGTGACAAGAATGCCGCGTTTAAAGTTGCCGAGGTGCGGAGTAAAAATCACATCGCAACCCAAGTGCTGAGCAATCTCTGGCTGGTGACGATGGTTAAATACACCATAAGGTTGCAAGCTCACTTCACAGAAGCTGTTAACCATGGAGGCTTTACGCCCTCCACCAGATACACCACTGGTTGCGTTGATCACTGGCCATTGGTTGGTATCGAGCAACGCATGTTCTAATAAAGGTTTGATTGCAAGCTGTGAAGCGGTTGGGTAGCAACCTGCTACTGCAATCAAAGGAGTGGTTTTTATTGATTCTTGGTTCCACTCTGCTAAGCCGTATGCTGCTTTATCTAGCCAGTTGTTATGTTGATGTGCGAAGCCATAAAAAGTGTCGTAAAAGCCTTCACTTTTCACACGGAATGCACCCGATAAATCGAATACCTGACAGCCTGTCTCCAAGAAAGTTGGGGCTAAATCATGGCTGACTTCGTGAGCCGTTGCCAAAAACACCACGTCCGATTCTTGAGCGATTTGCAGTGGATCCGTTAGTGGTAAAACTGGCATATCAATGATGCCCGCTAGCTTACCGTGTAGCTGCGCGATGCTCTTTCCCGCATCAACACTGTTGGCGGAAACGTATAAACCTGATAGCGTGAGTTGTGGGTGTTTATTAACCATTAACGCTAACTCTGCGCCGGTGTAACCGCTGGCTCCAATAATCGTGGTTTTTAGCATTGTGTGACATCCATATACTTAAAGGCTCAAATGACTATTCATATTTAATTTTTGCTTTATTTTGATTTTTTATTCATTAAATATGATTTAATATGTGTTTTACATTTTTGTGGTCTGTCTGTCAACAGGAGATTTGAAGAATCCATGCAATTACCAACTTTTCTAGAGGTCTATGAAGGACTCATCAGCACCTCTTCTATCAGCTCCACGGATCCGAGCTGGGATCAGGGCAATGCAAAAGTCATCGAAAAACTCGCATCTTGGTTTAAAGATCTGGGTTTTAGCGTTGAAGTGATCGAAGTCGAGCCAGGCAAGCACAATATGATCGCACGTATGGGTGAGGGTGAAGGTGGCCTTTTACTTGCTGGCCATAGTGATACCGTGCCATTCGATCAAGGGCGATGGAATTTCGATCCGCATAAACTGACGGAAAAAGACAACCGCTTCTACGGTTTAGGCACAGCAGACATGAAAGGCTTTTTCGCCTTTATTTATGAAGCAGTGAAGAAAGTCGATTGGAGCAAGCAGAGCAAACCACTCTACGTATTAGCCACTTGTGACGAAGAGACCACCATGTTGGGCGCGCGACATTTCACAGCAAACGCCCCATTTAAGCCGGATTACTGCATCATTGGTGAACCCACCAGCCTTGTACCAATTCGAGGTCATAAAGGGCATGTGGCAAATGCCATTCGCGTAACAGGCAAGTCCGGTCACTCATCGGACCCAGCGCTTGGCGTTAACGCTATTGAGATCATGCATGAAGTCATGTTCGCCATGATGCAACTGCGTGACAAATTGATTAAAGAATATCACCATCCGGGTTTTGCCATTCCAAGCCCAACCCTAAATCTTGGACACATTCATGGTGGTGACAGCGCTAACCGTATTTGTGGTTGCTGTGAGCTGCATTACGACGTGCGTCCTCTTCCCGGCATTAGCCTTGATGGTTTAGAGAACATGTTGCGCGGAGCATTAAAAGAAGTCGAAGCGAAATGGCCTGGGAGACTGGAGATTATTCCATTGCATGAGCCTATTCCGGGTTACGAATGCCAACATGACCACCCATTTATCGGTGGTGTTGAAGAGATCTGCCAAACCAGTTCAGAAACCGTGAACTACTGTACTGAGGCACCATTTCTACAGCAGTTGTGTCCAACCTTGGTGCTCGGCCCTGGGTCAATCGACCAAGCCCATCAACCGGATGAGTTTCTATCCTTCGACTTTATCGACCCCACAATTGATGTGCTTTCAAAGGCGATGGTCAAGTACTGCTGTTAATACGCGTTTAAGCTCGAAAGTCTGTGCAGCTCGATTGAGCTGCATCTTTTTATCTTCACAATTTAGCGCTAGTCTTAACACTTATTTAACTTGTTATTTTGTAATTAATTTTCACTTCTTACTCTATGGCTGCCGTAAATTTGCTCTAAATCAGGAGACAGCGGAATAATTGCAAACTTAGTCTGCTTTATTTGACTATAACTGGTGCTTTTCGCTAGATTGGAGTCTTAACAAGGACAATGGATGTAGTTTTTTTACGAGGCAGGACGACAATGAACGAGAAATACGCCGCACTCAAAAGTAATGTGCGCATGTTAGGCCACTTATTGGGTAACACCATTCGCGATGCCCATGGCGAAGAAATCTTCGAGAAAGTGGAAACCATTCGTAAATTATCCAAATCAGCTCAAGCAGGGAATCAAGCAGACAGGGACAGCTTGATCGAAGAAATCAAACATCTACCTGATGAGCAGCTAACGCCCGTTACTCGCGCGTTTAACCAATTTCTAAACCTCACCAATATCGCTGAGCAATACCACACGATTTCACGCCATTGTGAAGAGCACATTTGCGAACCAGACGCGATTAACTCGCTGTTTTCTAAACTGGTACAAAACGATGTGAGCAAACTGGACACTGCCCAAGCGGTTCGTGATCTGAATATTGAATTGGTATTGACGGCTCACCCAACAGAAATTACGCGCCGCACGATGATCAACAAACTGGTCAAGATAAACGAGTGCTTATCAAAGTTGGAGCTAAGCGATCTTTCTTCTAAAGAGCGCAGAAAAACCGAACGCCGCCTAGAGCAACTGATTGCCCAAGGCTGGCATTCAGACGTGATTCGACAACAACGCCCTACTCCGTTGGATGAAGCAAAGTGGGGCTTTGCGGTCGTTGAAAACTCTCTATGGGAAGCAGTACCGGACTTCCTACGTGAGATGAATGACCGTCTAAAATCTTACCTTGGAGAAGGTTTACCCATTGATGCTCGCCCAGTGCACTTCTCCTCTTGGATGGGCGGTGACCGTGACGGTAACCCGTTTGTTACTCACAACGTTACGCGTGAAGTCTTACTATTGTCTCGTTGGAAAGCCGCCGATCTTTATCTCAATGACATCAACGAGTTGATCAGCGAGCTGTCTATGACAGTTTCAAACGATCAAGTCCGTGAACTTGCTGGCGAAGATCAGCACGAACCATACCGTGCGATCCTGAAGCAATTACGCACTCTGCTCAATGAAACCAAAGATATTCTCGATGCTAAGATCCACGGTCAAAAACTGGCCGTTAAAGCACCACTGCAAAAAGTCGAGCAACTTTGGGAACCGTTGTATGCCTGCTACCAGTCACTAAACGAATGTGGCATGGGTGTAATAGCCAACGGCTCACTACTGGATACACTACGCCGCGTAAAAGCATTTGGTATCCATCTTGTACGTCTTGATATCCGCCAGGAGAGCACGCGTCACTCAGACGTCTTGTCTGAACTGACTCGCTACTTAGGTATTGGTGATTACGAACAATGGAGTGAGCAAGATAAGATTGCTTTTCTAACTAACGAGCTGGCATCTAAACGTCCGCTTCTCCCTCGTGATTGGGAACCGTCTGAACCCGTCAAAGAGGTTTTGGATACCTGCAAGATTGTTGCAGCACAACCGCGTGAAGCGTTTGGCGCTTACGTTATTTCAATGGCACGTACCGCCTCTGACGTACTAGCCGTTCATCTACTGCTACAAGAAGCTGGTTGCCCTTACCGCATGGATGTGTGTCCTCTGTTCGAAACGCTAGACGATTTGAACAACGCGGAATCGGTCATCAAGCAGCTTATGGGGATTGACCTTTACCGTGGTTTTATCCAAAACCACCAGATGGTCATGATTGGTTACTCTGACTCAGCGAAAGATGCAGGTGTTATGTCTGCAGGTTGGGCTCAGTATCATGCGATGGAATCGTTAGTTAAAGTGGCTGAAGAAGAAGGCGTTGAGCTAACTCTATTCCATGGTCGTGGGGGCACAGTCGGTCGCGGTGGCGCACCTGCGCATGCTGCGCTTTTGTCGCAACCACCAAAAAGCTTGAAAGGCGGTTTACGTGTAACAGAGCAAGGCGAGATGATCCGCTTTAAACTGGGTCTCCCAGATGTCGCAGTAAACAGCTTTAACCTATACGCAAGTGCGATTCTGGAAGCCAACTTGTTACCGCCACCGGAGCCAAAACAAGAATGGCGCGACTTGATGGAAGTGCTATCAGAAGTAAGCTGTGAGTCTTACCGAAATGTGGTTCGTGGCGAGCCAGATTTCGTGCCTTACTTCCGCCAAGCAACACCAGAACTCGAACTCGGTAAGTTGCCACTTGGTTCTCGTCCTGCAAAACGCAACCCTAAGGGCGGAGTAGAAAGCTTACGTGCAATCCCGTGGATCTTCTCATGGAGTCAAAACCGTTTGGTACTTCCTGCATGGCTAGGCGCAGGTGAAGCGATTCAATACTCGATCGATAAAGGCCACCAAGCATTGCTCGAAGAGATGTGCCGCGAATGGCCGTTTTTCTCTACTCGTCTCGGCATGCTAGAGATGGTGTACTCGAAGTGTAATATTGATATCTCTCGCTACTACGATGAGCGATTGGTGGATGAGTCGCTCCGTCCACTCGGTGAAAAACTTCGTGCTCAGCTTCAAGAAGACATCAAAGCGGTACTGAATGTAGAGAACAATGAAAACTTGATGCAGCATGACCCTTGGGGACTCGAGTCGATTCGCTTACGCAATATCTACGTTGAGCCATTGAATATGCTACAGGCAGAGCTACTATACCGCACGCGTCAAACCGAAGAAGCTTCTGCAAACTTGGAAGAAGCGTTGATGGTGACGATTGCTGGTATTGCTGCTGGTATGCGCAACACAGGCTAATCGTTTCATTTTTAATAAAAAGCTGGGCAAATGCTCAGCTTTTTTTTATCACAGGATAATCGCACCAAAACAAAGGCAGTTAAATACACCACTATAGACCCAAAAAATACCAAAATAAAAGAATAAAAAACCACAAGTTAACACTATTGATTATTATGTTAGTTTTTTAGGGTAATTTTGTCCTACTATTCCACTTCATGCTTATTATTTATATACTACTTGCCTGCTGAGAGCTCATAAATCCAATCATACCTGCTCCAGCCTTGATGGGACTCCCCATCTCTCTAGGTGATAAACGGCTTTAAGGTGACAGGACCAACATTGTTGGTGCTACTTATACATTAAAAAACTCAAGTGCCAGTAAGAGCGCAGCTGAAAGTATAAGTAGCTTGTTTACAAGTTTATTGACCATTTGGATTGAAGACATGTCATTACCACACGTAATCTTAACTGTTCTTAGCACTCGCGACGCAACCGGTTACGATATCACTAAAGAATTCTCTGCTAGCATCGGTTACTTCTGGAAAGCAAGCCACCAACAGGTGTACCGTGAACTCAACAAAATGGCTGAGAAAGAACTGGTTACTTGCGTATTAGAACCCCAAGAAGGCAAACCAGACCGCAAGGTTTACTCCATTACAGACGCTGGTCGCAGCGCTTTAGGAGAGTGGTTTGATCAACCAACTGCACACCCAACAGTTCGTGATGAGTTTTCAGCGAAATTGATGGCATGTGCCGTTCAACCAGCGGCTCCATTCCGTGACCAACTCGCCGAGCTAGTTGAAGAGTCTCGCAAACTGGTTTCTCACTACAAAGAAATTGAAGCGGCTTACTACGCAACGCCGTCAACTTTAGATAAACAAGCTCGCCTAGAACGTCTAACGCTTCGCCGTAACCTACTGTTACGTGAAACTTGGATCACTTGGGCAGAAGAAGTTCTAACTGAACTTGAAGTGATTGGTTAAACTCCTTTTGCTTTGATAAAACGAAAAAGGCTTGCCACTTGGCAAGCCTTTTATCTTTTTGAAACTAGGTTTACGCACCGACTACTGCGCGAGGACGAACACCCAACGTATGGCATAACGCGTAAGTCATCTCTGCACGGTTTAGTGTGTAGAAGTGAAAATCCTTAACCCCTTCACGACTCAGTACACGCACCATATCAATAGCTTGGCTAGCTCCTACAAGCTGGCGAGTCACCGGATCATCATCCAAGCCATCGAATTGTTTGCTCATCCATCCTGGTACTTTCACATTGTTCTGTGCCGCAAAGCGAGAAGCTTGCTTAAAGTTCGATACAGGCAAAATTCCTGGCACAATCTCTACGTCAATTCCTGCTGCGACACAACGGTCACGGAATCGCAGGTAAGACTCAACGTCAAAAAAGAACTGAGTAATAGCACGGTTTGCACCTGCATCTACCTTACGTTTTAGGTTCAATAAGTCAGACTGTGCGCTTTTAGCTTCAGGGTGAACCTCAGGGAATGCAGCAACGGAGATATCGAAATCGTGGCGTGATTTCAGCAGCTCAACCAAATCCGAGGCATACATATCAGGCGCACCGCCACCTGGAGGAATATCACCACGCAGAGCGACGATATTTTCAATACCATTGTTCCAATAATCATCGGCAATATTAATCAGCTCTTCACGAGTCGCATCAATACAAGTGAGATGGGGAGCGGCAACCAATCCGGTTGTTGCTTTAATTTCTTTAATGATGGAGTGTGTTCTGTCACGCTCGCCGGAGTTCGCACCGTAAGTCACAGAAACAAATTTAGGTTGAAGCGTTTTAAGACGGTGCACTGAATTCCAAAGTGTTTCTTCCATCTTAGCGCTGCTTGGCGGAAAAAACTCAAACGATACATTGATGTTATCTGATAACTCAGCAATATTCTGGTTCAAGGCGTCGATATGGCCTGCGTGCGTATATCCCATCTTACTCTCCCTGCGGCACTCCGCCACGAAAACAAATCCTTAAAATCGACGTTTAGACGTCTATATGTCTACAGAATGTATTGAATACGATTTAATGTCAACCTTGTAATTATGAATTTTTCTCAAGTTAATAATGAAGATAGTTCAAGTTTCTACTTGAGCATCATCTCACCATTTTGCACGGGTTATGACTTCAGTATGGCACTGATAGGGGAATAAAAAACCCTGGATTAATTCCAGGGTTTTTAGGTCAATCGCAACTTTAAAATAAACCAGCCAATCGGTTGAGGTCGGATTGAATAGCGCCGGCTGTCACTTCTCTGCCTGCGCCTGGTCCTCGAATGACCAGAGGGTTATCTTTGTACCACTTGCTCTCTATGGCAAAAATGTTATCGCATGGCAATAAGTTGGCGAGCGCGTGCTCACGAGATAACGCTTCGACTCCCACCGTTGCTTTACCATTTTTTTCTAAACGCGCCACATAGCGAAGCACTTGATCGTTTCTCTGTGCTTTTGTCAGACGCTCTTGAAGTATTTCACTCAACAACGCTCCATTATCGAAGAAATCATCTAAGCTCAGTTCTCTTAATTCTTCTGGAACCAAAGACTCAACTTTAACGCTGTCTGGTTCTATATCTAGGCCCGACTCTCGAGCCAAGATGACTAACTTACGCATTACATCGGAGCCATCTAAATCAGAACGAGGGTCAGGTTCGGTTAACCCTTGCTGCCAAGCAAGATCGACTAAATCATTAAATGGCACAGAACCATCAAACTGTTGGAACAGCCATGATAACGTCCCCGAGAAAATCCCCGATAGAGCGACGATTTCATCCCCACTTTCACGAAGATCTCGCACGGTATGGTTTATCGGTAACCCAGCACCAACCGTTGCGTTGTATAGCCAATGACGACCAATTTTAGCGAATGCATCTTGAACCTGATGGTAGTACTGACTATCTGCGGAACCGGCCACTTTGTTAGCGGAAATCAAATGAATGCCTTGCTGTGCGATTTCTACGTAGCGCTGAGCTAACTCTTTACTCGCGGTAACATCAAGCACGACGGCTTCATCATAGCTTTTAAGTGCTCCCAAACGTGCCAGCCAATCCCCATTGTTTGCTATGCTTTCATCATCAAATCGTTCAGCAACACTCGCCGCCTCAATACCTTGCTCATCGAACCAATAGGTTTGGCTATCCACAACCGCGACAAGATCAAAGCTCATACCATGACGTTTTTCGAGCTCACTTTTTTGCGTCGCAAATAAATTTAACCAACTAGAACCAATATTACCCTTGCCACATAAAGCCACTGCCACGCGTTTTTGCGCTTGGAACAACTGGCTATGAATCGTTTGAACCAACGCCTCGGTATCACTACGGCGCAAAACAGCGACTAGGCTCAGTCCTGAGTCTGTTTCAGAGATAAATTCTACCGGAGAGTGCTTTAGCTTCTGATAAAAGCCAAAGCAATGATTGGCGTTTTTCGTAACGCCTGCACCTACCGCAGCTAAGAGCGAGTAACCTTCTTTTAGCTTAATTTCTGCCTCTACCGCAAGCTCTTGCAAGTGTTTCAATGCACCACCGGCGATTTCTGCGGTGTAAGCTAAGCGTAGCGTGTGCTGATCGGATTGAGCTTCAAATGCCAGTGGCTCTAATTGCGCGCGCTGCAACGCTTGTAATACATCACTCTGTGTTTTTTCGAAGTCGTGCCCATGCATGAAAGACAACTGCACCAATAAAACATCATCCAGTGAAGTAATAATTTTAGCGCCACGACCAGATGCCAATACACGCTCAATACGAGTAGAACCCGACTCTGGCAGATAGCTACACTTGAGATTAAGGTCCATGGTACTTTGCGCCACAGGCTGAAGCGTACGACTGTGTAGCACTGGGGCAGCTAAGCGAGCAAGTTCACTGGCTTCATCCAATCGAAGTAACGGTAATAAACAAGCGTCAGACACCAAACGTGGATCGGCACTATAGACACCAGCAACATCACTCCAAATCGTGACAGTACTGACTTCAGCAAGCGCGCCTATGACCGTTGCAGAATAGTCAGAGCCGTTACGACCAAGTAGAATGGTTTCTCCTGCCTCGTTCTGAGCCATAAATCCAGTAATTACCACACGTTTATGGTTATGCTGCGCGAGGATCTCTTTAATTAAAGGGTATGAACGAGCGCGATCAACCTCTGGTTGAGTTCCCGCTTCTGCACGTAAAAACGCTCGTGCATCTTGTGCAACCGCAGGGATAGAACGTTGAGATAATAACGCGGCCAATAGGCGAGCAGACCATACTTCTCCGTGTCCCAGTACCGCAGATTTTTGCGCATTAGTGAGTGGTGCAGTCAGCTCCGAGAGAGTACTGAACTCATCATGTAATAAAGCTAACAGCTCTTCTTTTGCTTCACTCTCCAACAAGCTTTCTATTAGCTCAGTTTGAAACTGTCTTAAGCTTTGAAGCGCTTCATGCGCAATTCGGCCATCTTTATTTAACCCTTCCAAAAACTCAATCAAGCGGTTAGTGGTTTTTCCTGCAGCAGAGACGACCACCAGATCATTTTCTGTCGAATACTCCTTGAGAATACCCACAACGCGTAAGTAGCATTCTGGGTTTGCTAAGCTACTGCCACCAAACTTATGCAGCTGACGTTGTACAGTCATTGTTATCGTCTCCTATTACTGGGTAGCTTTAGCGAACGCTTGTTCTAAATCTGTGATGAGGTCTTGTGCATCTTCCAAACCGACAGACAAACGCAATAGTTGATGAGAGACCCCAGCCTCCGCCAGCGCCTCCTCACCCATTGCACGGTGCGTCATGGATGCCGGGTGGCAAATCAAACTTTCTACACCACCTAATGATTCAGCTAATGAAAACAGTTGGAGCTCTTTCACAAACACCTTTAACTGTTCAAACGAACCAGCAAACTCAAAACTCAACATAGAGCCAAAGCCCGTTTGCTGCTTTTTAGCGATGTCATGACCTGGATGTTCCGGCAGGCTTGGATGATAGATAGTTTTAACTAACGCTTGTTTCTGTAGGTAAGCCAGTACCTGCTGTGAGCTCTCTTCATGTACTTTCATACGAGCACCAAGCGTACGAATACCTCGCAGTGTCATGTAACTATCGAAAGGTGTGCCCGTTGCACCAATACAATTGCCCCACCATGCAAGCTCTTCTGCATGCGCTTCTGTGTTGGTGATGATTACCCCACCAATTACGTCCGAATGACCGTTGATGTACTTTGTTGTGGAGTGGATAACAAAATCCGCACCTAGCTCTAAAGGTTTTTGGTACACGGGTGTCAAAAAGGTATTGTCCACCGCAACTAACGCGCCGATTTGTTTCGCTTTTTCACAAGTAGCTGCAATATCCACTACGCGAACCAGAGGGTTTGACGGAGTTTCTAGCAAAATGAGTTTTGGTTTTTGTGCCAATGCAGCATCTAAAGCCTGTTCGTCTGATTGATCGACAAACTGAACCTTAAAATCGCCTTTGTTAGCTCGGGTATTAAAAAGACGATAGGTACCACCATAACAATCGTGAGGAGCAATAATGAGATCATCTGGGCCGAGAAAAGCGGAAACCCATAAATTTAATGCCGACGTACCGCAGTTAGTAACAACCGCTCCTTTTCCAGACTCAAGTTCAGATAGCGCACTTTCCAACAGTCCGCGGTTTGGATTACCAGATCGTGTGTAATCATACTTGGGCACTTCACCAAAAGCAGGAAAACCATAGTTAGTGGAAAGATAAATAGGTGGAACGACAGCATGATATTGGCTGTCTGATTCAATACCAGTGCGTACTGCAATGGTCGCAGGTTTGCGAGTGCTCATGGGTGTATCCTTTCACGGGTAATGACTTCTAAATAGGAATGCGCTATATCTAATGAGTAACATAAAGTGATCAACACGCTTCCTTTGCTGTTATGTTCACTTTACTCGTCAAAAAATGAGACGTCAACACTTCTAGACGTCTATATGTCTTTGCTTATGGCGGTAAATGCAGCTAAAATCAGCACCTAAATTATTTTTAACCGATTACATAAATGAAGGTGTGCAATGGCTGACTGGAATGGCGAATACATTAGCCCATATGCAGAGCACGGCAAAAAAAGCGAACAAGTAAAAAAAATTACCGTCTCTATCCCGCTAAAAGTTTTAAAGGTGCTAACTGATGAGCGTACTCGCCGTCAGATCAATAACTTACGCCATGCAACCAATAGTGAATTGCTATGCGAGGCATTTTTGCACGCGTACACAGGTCAGCCACTTCCGACAGATGAAGACCTTCGTAAAGACCGTCCTGATGATATTCCAACAGAAGTAAAAGCGCTGATGACGGAAATGGGCATCGAATTTGAGTCATTCGACGAAGAATAAAAAAGCCTGATAAGAGGTTTCAGGTAATAACTCTTGCCTCGAGCCAAATGAATGACATAAAAAATGGGACGCAATAGCGTCCCATTTTTGTGTATCACATCTGAAAGATATATTACTCTGCCATGTAGTTTTCAGGCATCTCGATACGAGCTACACCTGAATTAACCGCCGCCTGAGCAACCGCTTTTGCAACACGTGGTAGCAAACGTGAATCCATTGGTTTTGGAATAATATAGTCCGCACCAAACTCTAGCTTATCAACACCTGCAGCCTTCAATACGGCTTCAGGTACAGGCTCTTTTGCTAGCTCACGAATCGCCTCAACGGCTGCAAGTTTCATTTCATCATTGATTTCACTTGCACGCACATCAAGAGCACCGCGGAAAATGAATGGGAAACACAATACGTTGTTAACTTGGTTAGGATAATCACTACGGCCAGTACCCATGATCAAGTCATCACGAACTGCGTGAGCAAGTTCCGGCTTGATTTCAGGATCCGGGTTAGAACATGCGAATACGATTGGCTTATCTGCCATCAACTTCAACGCTTCCGCTGGCAATAGGTTTGGACCAGATACACCTAGGAACAGATCTGCACCTTCAATCACGTCTTCTAGTGTGCGCTTATCTGTATTGTTCGCAAATAGCTGCTTATATTCATTAAGATCATCACGACGAGTGTGAATCACACCTTTGCGATCTAGCATGTAGATTTTTTCGCGCATTGCGCCGCATTTGATCAGAAGCTCCATACACGCTACAGCGGCAGCGCCAGCGCCAAGACAAACAATTGTTGAATCTTCAAGTTTCTTACCTTGAAGTTCGATTGCATTCAGCATACCCGCTGCCGTTACAATAGCAGTACCATGTTGATCATCGTGGAATACTGGTACATCACAACGTTCAATCAGACGCTTTTCAATCTCAAAACAGTCTGGTGCTTTAATATCTTCAAGGTTGATACCGCCAAAAGTGTCTGCAATGCTCGCAACAGTATCAACAAATTCATCGATCGTGCGGTGCTTAACTTCAATATCAATAGAGTCAAGACCTGCAAAACGCTTAAACAGTAACGCTTTACCTTCCATCACTGGCTTAGATGCAAGTGGACCTAGGTTACCTAGACCTAGAATAGCGGTACCGTTAGAAATAACAGCAACCATGTTCCCTTTTGCAGTGTACTTGTACACGTTATCCGGGTTTTGTGCGATTTCACGCACTGGCTCTGCAACACCAGGGCTGTAAGCAAGGGCAAGATCACCCGCCGTTTCCGCAGGCTTTGTCAGTTCGACAGCAATCTTTCCTGGAGTTGGATAAGCATGGTAATCCAATGCTTTTTGGCGATGTTCTTCTTCTGGAGTGGCTGCTTGGTGGTTGTCTTCAGACATGGACGTTTCTCTTTTTTATTTTTAGGTAAGGGGGCATAAATTCTATCGGATAGAAATCAAACTTCATAGGCAAGATTGCGAGCAATATCCTTAAAAAGCCGATAATAAAAGAGATTAGACCAGATAACGGGGTTAAGCACCTGATTTTCGAGTCAGGTGCTCTTTCTTCTTACTATTATTGGAGTATGCAAACTCAGAAAGTATCGTTACTCTTCGTCCACGTATTGCGCTTGGAGATAATTCTCAATACCAGACATTTCAATCAAGCCAAGTTGCGTCTCTAGCCAATCAACATGTTCTTCTTCATCTTCAAGAATATCTTGGAAGAGATCTCGAGACACATAATCTCGAATGTCTTCAGCGTAGGCAATCGCATCTTTTAAATCTGGAATAGCCGCCATTTCAAGCTTTAAGTCACACTCGAGCATTTCCTTGGTATCTTCACCAATCATCAACTTACCTAAATCTTGTAGGTTCGGTAGGCCTTCAAGGAACAAAATACGCTCAATTAGATGATCGGCATGCTTCATCTCATCGATAGATTCGTGATATTCCTTGTCTGCTAGGTGCTTTAAGCCCCAGTCTTTATACATTCGGGCGTGAAGAAAATACTGATTAATAGCGACGAGCTCGTTACCGAGCACTTTATTGAGATGTTGAATGATGATTGGATCGCCTTTCATGACAAAACCCTCCTCTTTGGCTTCATTTAAATGTAGAAGCAAATGAGAAGGTGTCAAAATGTAAGGCAAATAATTACTGCATACTTACAGCAATTAGCTAGCTTGTTTAAATTCCGTGTAACTAGTTTCCGCTAAAATTTCCTTGGCCTGTCTGATGCACTTACCACATTGGCTGCCCAATGCCGTGCACTTTTTGATTCCTTTAATATCTGTTACGCCTTCATCTATCGCCAACTTCCTAATTTTTTTGTCGGAGACACCATGGCAAAGACAAACGAACATACTCAAAAAACCTATAAAACTAATCTGTGACAAACAATATAAACAAGAATAGTTCTTGTTACCAGTCGCATTATGGTGTCCGCTCAGAATATTTGGTTATAACGATTTTACCGCTGCAGGAAAAGATCAAAGGGTTAAGAGGGGTGAGTAAAAGTGTTAAGATACAAAGCCGGTAAAACTCTGTTTTTAAATCGAAAAAGTGACGTCTTTTATTTCAACACTTATAACTAAATGTAATCTAGAAATGAAAAAGGGAAGCCTAAGCTTCCCTTTTCGATGCGCTTTCTTCAAAAAGAAGAACAGTGCAAGATTTCGTTTAATTCGCTATGAATTAGTC
>NZ_JAHGAP010000036.1:0-54171 GCF_030248655.1 Vibrio sp. D431a
ATGGTAGTGTGGGGCTTCCCCATGTGAGAGTAGGACATCGCCAGGCTTTAAATATCGTTATTTGCATAGACAAGTAACAACATCACCAGTGTACTAATCTGTTGATGACAATTTGTGGAGAGATGGCTGAGTGGTTGAAAGCACCGGTCTTGAAAACCGGCATACGTTAATAGCGTATCTAGGGTTCAAATCCCTATCTCTCCGCCACTATTAAGAAGCCTCGCTAGAAATAGCGAGGCTTTTTTCATTTCCGCACATCTTTATTACTCTATCTGTGCTTGCCAAAAATCAATTCCATATGCGATCTACTTTTGGACTAAGTAATATCGGTATCGGTATCGGTATCGGTATCGGTATCGGTATCGGTATTGGTATTGGTTGTGACGTTTTGATTTTTGCTAAGAAGTGCAGTTGCTTCTAAAGCTGTTCATCCTCATCACTGCATGCTGTCCCGATAAGGTTGTTGGAGATGCTTTGTTAAGGTGTTGAACCATCTATTGCCTTATCGTTCTCTTAAAGCACTACCATTGCTTCTCTAGCCCATTTTACCGGATAGACCGAACAAATAAGCATACTCAAATAGCCACTGTTTCACTGATGTATCTTTTTGTTTTACTCAGTCTAGCGACGCGTGTGCTCTATTGCCTAAATCTAGCTACGTCTTAAAACCATACATCAACAGGCTAAAGTTACGTATTCCTGCATCTTTTAAAATTGTTTTGGATTCTGCTGGAATGACAGGATCAGAGTAGTCAAAAGAGAAGAGGAAAGTGAAACGATAGTGAGTTGCTAGGAAGTTGAGAACTACTTGGGAGCCAATGAATTGGATAAACATATTGATGACTAAGGACTGAAGGGTTAATAGCAGGCAATAAAAAAGCCGACAGGTAAGCTGTCGGCTTGGTTAGGTCATCTTAAGTTAGTCATTCTGTACGAGCGTGAGAGCTTTACGAGAGACTTCGTGAGCAGCTTTGGTTAGATTTTGCTTCTCTAGTGTGTCTGCTAGGAATGCATAGTCAGAGACGTCAGAGCGAAGCTTTAAGGCGATCTCAAAGTGATCCTGGGCTTCTTGCCACTTCTCTTGACGGAAATAGAAGTGCGCTAATGCGCTATGGGCAGCGGCGTTATCCGGTTCTTTCTTCACTACTCCCTCTAAGAAGACCACGACAGGGTGGGTATCTGGCAGGTTTAGATCTGGCAGAAGTTGATAAAGCTCTGGGGCAGGTTGTTTTTTTAATGCTTCTTTTAGCACGGTAAAGGCTTCTGCATCAGCTTTTCGTGTGATGAGTTCTCGAGCAAAACAGGCAACGAGGTTTGTGTCTTGTTTCACTTTACGTGAGAGACTATTCCAATGGGAGATTAGCCCTTCGCTACCTTGTTGTTGCGCTACTTCATGGAGTAAGCCGCACTGCGCCTTTTGAATCAGCTCTGCATGTTCTTCTTCCGTGATGAGTTTTGCTTTGGTTAGTTGTGGCAAGAGGTCAATAAGAGGTTGCCACAACTTTAGCTGCATGTACGTTGTTTTCAGCAAGTTCAATACAATAGAGTTACTCGCATACTGACTTTTTAACGATTGCAAGGTATCGAAAGCGGACTCGAACTCGTTGTCGCGGATAAATTGTTTCGCTCGAGTCAGTTCTACTGCGAGATGAGCGTTCTCTTGTTGGCTCGCTAGCTCTAGATAGTGATCTCGTTTTGCTTTATCACCTTGGCCTTGTGCGGCTTCAGACGCAACCAAGTAGCAAAGCAGCGGCATATCGTGATGATTTGCCCAGCGAGTTACTTTCTTCTCAGCACCTTTCCAGTCACCTTCTAGAAGTTTAATAATGCCTTCATTGGTGTATCGGCGGGAATGGCGCATTTTGCGAACACTGAAGTAGTTCCATGTTGTAGAACTAGCATAAACTAACTTCTTAATCAGGTACTCAAGCAGAAAAAGACCTGCGAGTGCAGCGATAACGAAAACCACTAATGTCGTTACGCTCATCTCGATCGTTTTCTCGGCAATGGAGATGAGTACATAGCCTTGCTGACCAGAAAACTGGGTGCCAACAAATAGTCCTGCGCCTAGTACAACAAATAGGAAAATAAGACGAAACATTACTTATCCTCCATGCCTGTCATCGTTGTGACTTCACGACGTAGGCGTTCACGGATGACATCTGATAGTTGAGACTGACTTTGCAGTTTTGTTGGGTATTCCACTTGAATATTTTGCTGACTTAGTAGGTTAACCGTTTTGTTGAACTCTTTAACAGAATTATCGTCTTGGTTGAAGAAAGCTAATGCCCATTTGTCGGCTGTTTTTAGAGATGTGGTGTAAATTTCACCTTGTTCTTGGTACACCGCTTTTATTGCCGTTTCCAATTTGGCTTTGATGTTTTCTTTCAGGTAAAAGTGTTGCTCAGGAGAAAGCAGTGGAATGACGTTACCATCGCGCGTGCGGAAGGTAATGAAGTTTTCTGAAAAGTCCTTCAAAGAGGTCATTAAGTTATCTTGCCAGTTTGCGATATCTTCAGACACTTCAGTGTTTTCTACGGCTTCAGCTTCAGGTAGCAGTGCATTGGCGAGAGGGAGCTTGTCTACTTGCTGTTGTAGGGCAGTTAAGCGTAGTACCAATCCATCACGGTCAATTAGCGGGATCGTGCGAAGTTTGGTGATATCGTTCGCCATTGCTTTACGTAGTTTGACGAGGCTAGGGTCATTCAGTGCTGCAATGCGTTGGTCTGCACTTTCCATCAGTTGAGTCGCGCTTTCTACATCGTGCTCTAAGAACAATTTACGACCAGCTAATTTGACAAGGTAATCGGCTTCCGCTAATAGCCAGTCGTTTGGTCGACGACCTTTCACATCGGCAACGGCGAGCTGTAAGCTTTCAATGCTCTTCTGTTGCTGTCCAAGTACCACTTCCGCTTTGTGTGTCACGGTTGTTGCTTTCTCGATGGTTTCTTCTTGTACCCGGCTGAGTTCTTGCTTCATGGAAGCTTGAGTGCTTTCTAGCTGACTTTTTAGTTGGGCGATCTGCGCTTGGTAATCGGCTTGCTGTTGATGCAGCTTGTACGCGAGGCCACCGCCAAAAATAATCGATAAGATGATAGCGACCGTACCTAGTTTGACACCACGTTTACCTTGTTTTTCTTCAAACTCGACTTTGGTTGGCTCTGCTGTTTTTGGGGGCTCGGCCGCTTGTGGTTGCTCTTTTTTAAGGTCCGCATCCTGCTGCGATGTGGTTTTTTCGACTAGCGGTGCCGATGAGGTTTCTTCGGAAAGGTTTTTATCGTTATTTTTTTGGTCGTTATTTTTACTTGTCATGCCTATATCCTGTGTAGCTAGGGCTGGAGAGCCGCCAGTAATTCTTGGTTGGATGCGCTTCCCGTGCATCTCACGCGAGTGAACCCCCTTTGAATTGCGATGTCAGCGATACGCTGACTGGGGATATACAACTCTTGTTGATTAAGCCAAGTCAATTGCTCCGACGTCAATTGGCTGCACAAATAATCCAGTTGTTCACCACTGGTGACAATAATCTGGTTAATTTGTAGGTTTTTCCATAGTGAGATACAGCTTACTGGATCGAATGGGATGAATTCTCTCTTGTAAGTCTCACTATAGTGAACTTTTGCGCCACGCCTCACCAATGCATCTTTGATCAGCTCTCTTCCGCCGTTACCACGAAGGATAAGAACTTGTTGTTGTGCCACATTGTTGAGCTCTGGCAGTCGCAATAAGTGTTCACTATCACTGACTTGGGGATAGTGTACTTTCTGTTGGGTACATTTGCTTAAATAGTGTGCTGTTTTTTGACCAACGGCAAGGTAAATAGCTTGTTTCGGCCATGACATCCCGTTGCTGGCTAAGATTTGCTGTGCACATTGCACTGCATGTCGACTAACAGCGATAACAATTTGAGCTTGATGTAGATGTTTAGAGAGGTGCGTGTCCGTGAGATCGGCGACAATGTCGATCAGAGGATGGTGATATGCGGAAATGCCGTGCCTTTCGAGCAGAGAGCAAAGCGCGTTGCCTTGCTCTCCCGGCCGAGTGACCAACACTGCCATGGTTATTCGTGATCTGCGTACAGCTTAGTTAGGATTTCACGAGCGCCGTTATCTAGCAGCTCATTGGCTAGCTGCACTCCTAATGCTTCGCAATCTTTACGATGGCCACGAATTTCACCACGCACAATTTCGCTGCCATCTGGTTCGCCAACTAATGCGCGTAGCCAAATGTTGTCGCCGTCTAGCAGGGCATAGCTGCCGATAGGTACCTGACAGCCGCCTTCTAGCGTAAGGTTCATTGCGCGCTCACACAAAACGCGGTCTACGGTGTCTTGGTGGTTAAGTGGCTCAAGCAGCTTAAGCAGTCTTTCATCGTCAAGGCGGCACTCAATACCGACAGCACCTTGGCCTACCGCTGGTAGTGATTGCTCTGGTTCGATAAAGCTACGAATGCGTTCTTCAAGCTTCAATCGTTTGAGGCCAGCCGCAGCAAGAATGATTGCATCATACTCACCCGCATCTAACTTACCAAGGCGAGTGCCCACATTACCGCGAAGCTCTTTGATGATGATGTCCGGACGATATTCTTTCAGTTGGCATTGACGGCGCAAACTGCAAGTACCAACCACAGCACCTTGAGGGAGCTCATCAATGTGGCTATAGGTATTAGAGACGAAGGCATCACGAGGATCTTCACGCTCACAAATGGTCACGAGGCCAAGGCCTTCTGGGAAATCGACGGGTACGTCTTTCATTGAGTGAACGGCGAGGTCTGCACGTCCTTCTAGCATCGCGATTTCAAGCTCTTTTACGAACAAGCCTTTGCCGCCAACTTTTGCTAGTGGTGTATCTAAAATCACGTCACCTTTGGTCACCATGGTTACTAACTCGACTTCCAAGCCAGGGTGAGCGGCTTGAAGGGCGTCTTTAACAAAGTAAGCTTGCCATAAAGCAAGAGGGCTTTTTCGAGTTGCAATGCGAATCGGTGTGGATTGTGTCATGATCTTCTCAATGCTGTTTGGATTTGGGTTTATCCTACCATTCTCATCAAGAAATGCTTACTGTTAGTTCGTTATCTCTGAAGGCTATGAATGGAATTACATGACGTTATGAAAATAGTGTGACTGGATTCTCAATTAGACTAAGGACTATTATTAGTAATAGGTAATAAGAGCGACACTACCGCGCGATTAATTTTGTGACTAAAGTATGGTTTTGTATCCAGAGTGATACGCGGGCGTGAAGCTTTACCCGCACCAATAAAAGTGTTAAATTGATCACGTTTTTAAGCCATTTTGGTTTAAAACGTCAGCAGATTTTCGTGATTGTTCAACCAAGGAATTCCCCTTGCAGGCTTACACCCAAAAAATCATCCAGCGACTAGATAATTTGAATCAGCAGCGAGTTGATCGCGCGTTGGCGCTTATGGATTCGCAAAGCCAGCAAGTCTTCCACTTGATTCCTGCCTTGTTGAACTACAACCATCCTGTAATTCCTGGCTATTATGATGCCGATGTCCCGTTTGGTGTGCATGGGCTTGAACTAAATAGCATTCAGCAACAATTCATAGATGATATTCAACTTGCCATTGGTCAGCCGCTCAAGACGGTAGAAAAGCCCGCTATATTGGGTTTATACACCATGGGCAGTACCTCCTCGATTGGTCAAAGTACTTCCAGTGATTTGGATATTTGGGTGTGTATCTCGCCCGATATGGATTGTGACGAACGCGAGTTATTGACCAATAAATGCTTACTCATCACGGATTGGGCACAAAGCAAAGGCGTGGAAGCGAACTTTTTCTTAATGGATAAAGAGCGCTTTAGAAGCAATCATTCTGAGGAGATGACAGGTGATAACTGTGGTTCATCTCAGCACTTACTTTTGCTAGATGAATTCTATCGTAGTGCGGTGCGTATTGCCGGACAGCGTTTGTTATGGCAAATCGTGCCGCCAGAAATGGAAGAGTGTTACGACGAGTACGTTTCTCAACTGTGCAGTGATGGTTACATCGACTGTAGTGAATGGATCGACTTTGGTAAATTGAACTGCATTCCTGCTGAAGAATACTTCGGCTCGAACTTGTGGCAGTTATACAAAAGCATCGACTCTCCCTACAAATCGGTATTAAAAGCCATCTTGCTAGAAGCTTACTCGTGGGAATACCCGCATACTCAATTGTTAAGTATCGACACTAAGCGTCGTTTCTTTGCCCATGAGCCTGACCTCTATGGCATGGATGCGTACTACTTAATGTTGGAAAAAGTAACCCGTTACTTAGAGCGAATTCAAGACGATACACGTTTGGATTTGGTGCGTCGCTGTTTCTATCTCAAAACCCATGAAAAACTATCTCGTGAGCCGAATATTGGCTCAGTAGCTTGGCGTCGTGAAGCACTGAGCGATATGATTGCAAAATGGAATTGGGATGCCAGTGTCGTTGCAGAGCTCGATGACCGCCGTAATTGGAAGGTTGAACAAGTAAAGGTGGTACATCATGCATTGCTGGATGCGTTGATGCAAAGCTACCGTAACTTGATTCAATTTGCGCGTCGTAACGACATCACTTCTGCTATCAGTCCGCAAGACATCAGTATTTTGGCCCGTAAACTCTACGCTGCTTTTGAAGTATTGCCGGGCAAAGTAACGTTACTAAACCCACAGATTTCACCTGATCTGCACGAGCCTGACTTGAGCTTTATCGAAGTGAAAAAAGGGGGGGTAAACAAGTCTGGTTGGTACCTCTATAAACAACCGCTTATTGCGCACCGCATTTTGGGGCAACCATATCTAGAGCATCATGAATACTTGAGTAAGTTGGTTGCTTGGGCATTCTTCAATGGCTTGATCACTGAATCGACTCGTTTACATGCCGTGGTACGTGAAGCGCAGCTAGATATTGATAAGTTTTACCAAATGGTGAGTGACTTACGAAATACTTTTGCGTTGCGTAAGCGTCGTCCATCTATGCAGGCGCTAGCGAGTCCTTGTGAAATAAGCCAGCTTGCGATGTTCATCAACTTCGAAAATGATCCGACGTCTGAACTTTCTGGTCGTTCGTTGAAAGTGGATGTTAAGAACACCGATATTTTTAGCTTTGGTCCAGAACATAAAAATTTAGTCGGCAGTGTTGACCTTGTTTACCGTAACTCTTGGCATGAAGTGCGTACGCTGCATTTCAAAGGGGAAACGGCGATGCTGGATGCACTGAAAACCATTTTGGGCAAAATGCACCAAGATGCGTTGCCACCAGAATCAGTGGATGTGTTCTGCTATGCGAAGAACATGCGTGGTGTGATGCGTAATATGGTTTACCAGCTTTTAGCTGAATGTATCGACTTACGCTTGAAACCAGTAGAGCAAGAGAAACGTCGCCGCTTTAAAGCGATGCGTCTTGGTAACCAGACTTATGGGTTGTTCTTTGAACGTCGTGGTGTGTCGGTGCAGAAGCTAGAAAATTCCATCGATTTCTACCGCAGCATTTCTACTAACAAACTCAAAGGCTCGCCGCTGTTAATGCTCGATCGTGAGCAAGAATATCAAATGCCGGAAGCGGTGGATGGGTTTGCCAGTGAAGGTCTGGTGCAGTTCTTCTTTGAAGATAACGAAGATGGCTTCAATATTTATGTGTTGGATGAGTCAAATCAAGTAGAAGTGTATCACCAATTTAGTGGCTCCAAAGATGAAATGATTTCGTCTGTAAACAGTTTCTACACGTCGGTAAAAGACGATAGTCGCGTCGCGTCGAAGTTTATTAATTTTAACCTGCCTCAGTACTATCAAATTATTCACCCTGAAGAGGGGAATGCGTATATCATTCCTTACCGTAATGACGGTTGTTCACCGAGTCGCCCGACCAAAACTGTGAACGCGTAATTAAACCCTTATCAATAAACAAAAAGAGCACTTCGGTGCTCTTTTTGTTTTGGTGACGATTGACCAGTATTATACCCAATCAATGGCTTCGCCCGCGTGCTTTTCACACTCTTGCTTCACCATTTCAAATAGCTCCATACCCGTTTTTGAGCAGGTCCATTTACCTTCAATAAGCTTGAAGTGGAAACCACCAGATTTGGACGCTAGCCAGATCTCATGCATCGGCTCTTGGCGATTAATGATGATTTGGCTGCGGTCTTCAAATTCCAATGTCATTACGTTGCCAGTGACTTCGTAATCAATGTCTGCGCCTGAATCATCGATGGATTCTTCGATGATTTGCATCTGCGCATCCACCAGTTGATGAAATTCAGTATCGTTCATCCGTCTATCCTATTGCTTTTCCTGAGTGTGGTGCGATTATAGGGGGCATTGATTCAATAATCACGATATGCGAAATGAAAAAATTAGTTACTGTGTTGTTTGTGATGGTTGCCGCGACCTTAGCGGGGTGTGGTCAGTCTGGCTCACTATACATTCCAGATGACACTCAACAGAATGAGCAATCACAATAAATAACCGCACCTTAGGGTGAAATTAGGGTTCAGCAGTCGAATAAAATAAGGGAAGCGAATTTTGGATTACTTCAACTATCAGGATGATGGCCAGCTTTGGGCCGAAGACGTCCCACTTCAAGCTCTTGCAGAGCAATATGGCACTCCTCTTTACGTATATTCTCGAGCCACGCTAGAGCGCCATTGGAAGGCGTTTGATAGTGCTGTGGGTCAGCATCCTCACCTGGTTTGCTACGCGGTGAAAGCCAACTCAAACTTAGGCGTATTGAACACGCTAGCGCGTTTGGGATCGGGTTTTGACATCGTGTCGGGTGGTGAACTTGAGCGTGTGATTGCCGCAGGCGGTGATCCGAAAAAAGTCGTTTTCTCTGGTGTTGGTAAAACACCGGCAGAGATGAAGCGCGCTCTTGAGCTAGGTATCAAATGTTTCAACGTTGAATCTGAGCCAGAGCTAGAACGTTTGAACAAGGTTGCGGGTGAGCTTGGTGTGATTGCGCCAATTTCTCTGCGTATCAATCCAGATGTCGACGCGAAAACACACCCTTACATTTCGACTGGTCTTCGCGACAATAAATTCGGCATTGCGTTTGATCGTGCGCCAGATGTTTATAAATTCGCGCAAAGCCTGCCGAACTTGAATGTGCAAGGCATCGACTGCCACATTGGTTCTCAGCTGACCAATATAGACCCATTTATCGACGCGACAGACCGTTTATTAGCCCTGATTGATGATTTAAAAGCGCAAGGCATTAACATTCGTCACCTTGATGTCGGCGGCGGTTTGGGTGTGGTCTATCGTGATGAATTACCACCTCAGCCTTCTGATTACGCCAAAGCGTTACTTGGTCGTCTTGAAAATCACCAAGACTTGGAGCTGATCTTTGAGCCAGGCCGTGCAATTGCTGCGAACGCAGGTATCTTGCTAACGCGTGTTGAGTTTTTAAAACATACTGAGCATAAAAACTTTGCGATTATCGACGCTGCAATGAACGACTTGATGCGTCCTGCGCTATACCAAGCATGGCAAGATATTGTGCCAGTTTCACCGCGAAAGGGTGAAGCTCAGACTTACGACTTGGTTGGTCCTATTTGTGAAACCGGCGACTTCTTGGGTAAAGATCGCGCACTCGTTTTGCAAGAAGGTGATCTACTCGCGGTTCGTTCAGCAGGTGCCTATGGTTTTGTGATGTCTTCGAACTACAATACTCGTACCCGAGCGGCAGAAGTGATGGTGGACGGTAAACAAAGCCACTTAGTTCGCCAGCGTGAGGAGCTGACCAGTTTGTGGCAGCTGGAACAGATTCTACCGGAGTAACACACAACAAATGCATTTCCACTTTTCCAAAATGCACGGTTTGGGCAACGACTTCATGGTCGTCGACTGTATTACCCAGAACGTGTTTTTCTCGCAAGACCTGATCCGCCGCTTGGCGGATCGTCATACTGGCGTTGGTTTTGACCAATTGCTTGTGGTAGAGGCCCCGTACGACCCCGAAACCGACTTCCATTATCGGATTTTTAATGCCGATGGTAGTGAAGTTGAACAGTGTGGTAACGGTGCACGCTGTTTTGCCCGCTTTGTTCGCTTGAAGGGGCTGACCAATAAATACAGCATCAGCGTGAGCACCAAGAAAGGAAAGATGATTCTCAACATCGAAGATGATGGGGAAGTGACGGTCAACATGGGCGTGCCAGAGTTTGAACCGAACAAAATTCCTTTCAAAGCGAAGCAAAAAGAGAAAACTTACATCATGCGAGCAGGCGACAATACCTTGTTTTGTGGTGCTGTGAGCATGGGTAACCCGCACGTAGTGACCGTGGTCGACGATGTGGATACGGCAGAAGTGGAAACTCTCGGTCCGCTGCTTGAGTCGCATGAGCGTTTCCCAGAGCGCGTCAACGCTGGCTTTATGCAGGTGATGAGTCGTGACCATATTCGTCTTCGAGTTTACGAGCGAGGCGCAGGAGAGACACAAGCTTGTGGTAGTGGTGCATGCGCGGCAGTCGCGGTTGGGATTCTGCAGGGCTTGTTGGATGAAAACGTTAAGGTTTCTCTACCTGGTGGTGAATTGCGAATTGCATGGCAAGGCCCTGGCAAGCCGTTGTTTATGACCGGACCTACAACGCATGTATTTGATGGTCAATTGTCTTGCTAGTTGAAGAAAAAGGAAACGCTTTGTCTCAAGTAGAAGCAGATGCCTTAACGGCTGAAGTAGTGGCCGAGTACCTCAAAGATCATCCAGACTTTTTTGTGCAACGTCCGGAGCTTGTGGATCGTTTATCTTTCCCACACTCAGACTTAGGCGCGGTATCTTTGGTACACATCCAAATGAATCGCCAACGTCAGCGCATTGAAGAGTTAGAGGAAGAGATCACTACACTAATGTCGCTTGCGGCGAACAATGATCGCACCTTTTACGAATTTATGGATTTGCAGGGGCAGATTCTAAAGTGTGGTGACTTTAAACAAGTCATTCATTCTATCGAAGAGAAAGCCAAAGCATTGGGCTTACGTGCGTTTGTTCGATTGTTTAGTCAATGCGACGCATCGATTCAATTGAGTAAGGAAAGTTATCAACGCTTTGCGACCACTCACTTAAATGGCAAAGATGCGTACTTAGGACGTCTTCGCAAAGTGGATCGTGAAGCTTTGTTTGGCAACATGGAAGTGCCGGAAATGGGGTCCTATGTGGTACTGCCGCTCGTGAAACAGCAAACACTGGGCGTGCTTGCTTTTTCTAGTGAAGATGGCGGCCATTTTCAGCCAGATATGGATACCTTGTTTTTGCGTCACCTATCATTAGTAGTGGCACATCTCGCTCAAACACTGGTATGGCAAAGTTACGATGACGACAACTCCCAACACTCCTCTACCAAATAGTCTGCAAAAGCCTCTTGAGCGCTTCTATGAATTCTTACGAAGCGAAAAGGGGCTTAGCCTACATACTCAGCGCAATTACAAACAGCAGCTAGAAACTATGGCGCAGCACTTAGCTGAAATGGGGCTCAAAGATTGGTCTCAAGTGGATGCTGGTTGGGTGCGCCAATTAGCAGGTAAGGGCATGCGAGAAGGCATGAAAGCCAGCAGTTTGGCAACGCGACTCTCATCGCTGCGTAGTTTTTTCGATTTCCTTATTCTGCGTGGCGAGATGTCGGCTAACCCAGCCAAAGGGGTTTCAGCACCTCGCAAAAAACGCCCGTTGCCCAAAAACCTCGATGTTGACGAAGTGAGCCAATTACTTGAAGTCAACGAGGACGACCCGTTGGCTGTGCGCGATCGCGCCATGATGGAGCTGATGTACGGCGCCGGCTTACGTTTGGCTGAACTGGTGGGTGTGGATGTACGTGACGTACAACTGCGTAGTGGTGAGCTTCGTGTTATTGGTAAAGGCGATAAAGAACGTAAAGTGCCGTTCTCTGGGATGGCAACCGAGTGGGTTGGGAAGTGGCTACGCGTTCGTGGTGATTTAGCCGCTCCAGGTGAGCCCGCCTTGTTTGTATCTAAGCTCGGAACGCGTATTTCGCATCGTAGCGTGCAAAAGCGCATGGCTGAATGGGGGCAGAAACAGTCTGTCGCAAGCCATATTAGTCCGCATAAATTGCGTCACTCATTTGCGACACATATGCTCGAATCAAGCAATAACTTACGTGCGGTGCAGGAGCTTTTAGGGCACGAGAACATTTCGACGACCCAAATCTACACGCACTTGGATTTCCAACATTTGGCGCAAGCCTACGACCAAGCCCACCCACGCGCACGCAAAAAGAACGGGGAGTGAGCCGAAGTATGAAATTTTATCGCCGTATCGAGCCTATTAAGGCAATGACCTTTGACCTAGATGATACCCTCTATGACAACTATCCTGTGATCGTTCGCATGGAGCGTGAGTTGCTATCTTGGCTCAAGCACCATCATCCAGCGGTTGCTCATATGAACAAAGCGGATTGGTTTGCTCTCAAACAGCGAGTTGTGCAGCAACAACCCGAGCTGAAGAGCGATGTCACTTTATGGCGTTTAGTGCAACTTCAGCAAGCCTTCTCCCAAGTAGGCTACGACGAAGACGCAGCACATGCCGCTGCGAAAGCCGCAGTAGACGTTGCGTTGGACTGGCGTAACCGTTTTGAAGTGCCGCAGCAAAGCCTCGATGTACTGGAGGAACTCACGCAGCACATCCCGTTGGTGGCAATCACCAACGGTAATGTGGATTTAGACCGCATCGGTCTTACGCCTTATTTCCAACAGGTACTTAAAGCAGGACCAGATGGATTGGCGAAACCCGCAACCGATATGTTTACTAAAGCGAAGCGATTCTTGGATATCCCTGCGGAGAATATTCTGCATGTCGGTGATCACCTAACCACGGATGTGCATGGTGCAAAGTTGGCTGGTTTTGCAGCCTGTTGGTTTAATGATATGAATAAAAATGTCATTAACCATTCAAAAACACGTACTTTACCTGATATTGAAATCAATAGTTTGCAGCCGTTACTCACACTTTTTTAATTGCTTTCGCATTAATCCATTCTAATCTCATTTTGTGTCTAGAAAAGCAGCGCAAAGCCACGTAAATTATTCTCTATTAAATAAAAATAGTAACGCCACACGTCGTGGTGAAGATAGTGTTACGGCAGTGGTAGGTCCATGCGAGCTTTTTCAAAACTGGTTCACGATGTCAGTCAACTGAATGACTTTTTAGTCACTTTTCCAATTTCCTCAGATAAACAATATTTAGTACAAATATTGTCGACGCAATCGCGCGAATTTACGACCACACTTGCAGACGCCGTTTTGTCGTCGCTGCCGAATGCTCATGTTATGGGGCATAGTACGCGTAATGTAATTCTGGAAGGGGAGATATTTACCTCTGGTTGCCTAGTGAGTGTGATTGAATTTGAGCAAACCACGCTGACTTCTGCGGTACAAACATACTCTTACTCCCCTGACATTGATGGCGGGGAACTCAAGCGCTCTCTTCTAATGCAGCATAATTCACAGGTGATCCTCAGCTTTGCTGTGCAAATTGAACGACGTGACTATCCCTTGTTTCAAACCTTCGCCAGTGAAGAAGTCGTGATTTCTGGAGGGTTGGCGCAGAGTATTGACGATGGCTGCTGGGTGCTATATCAAAACCGAGTTTACGATAACGCTGTGGTTGCCGTAGCTTTGCACAGTGATACCTTGAAGCTATGGACTGATGCGTATTCGGAATGGAACCCGATTGGCATGCCACACAAAGTCACTCATGCAAAAGGAACGCGCTTGTATTGTTTAGGTGAGAAGAAAGCGCTGGAAGTATACAAGCGTTACTTGGCGGATGGCCATGACGTGACGCTGAGTCAACTGCTCAGCTTTCCTTTGTATCGAGAAAGCTTAGGGCGAAAGGAAGTTTGTACGGTAACGGAGCTGCACGCTGATGGCAGTATGAGCTTCGACAGGCCCTGGTGTCTTGGTGACGAAGTGCAATTTTGCTATAACCATCCCTCGTTAACGCTCGAGCAAGTGCGGCATGGTGTGGTTGAGTTAGCCATGCACCAACCTGAAGTCGTTATGATTTTTAACTGCGCGTCACGGTTAGACTTTATTGACAGCAGCGACGAAGTCCAAGCCTTCAAAGATATTGCGACGACGTTTGGTAGTTACTGTATGGGGGAACTGCATGGTGGTATTGGTCAGCCCGAAATTCTTCATCACAGCCTGACGTATTTAGCGATGCGAGAGGGAGACGAAGTGCAAACATTGAACTTGCCTAAGTCGCCCGTTAGCTCCTCTATTTCACCGTTGTTTAGCTTGATTCGAAATGCGATCGGCGATCTCAACCATATGAACGCGCATATGGGATATCAACTCGATCGCCAAACGCGCAAGTTACAAGAAAGCTATCGACGCGACAGTCGTACAGGGTTACAAAACCGGGTCGCATTGCAAGAGCGGCTGAGTAACATCGATTTGGATGAGCATTTGTTGACTCTAAAGCTACTTAACTTTAGTCATATCAACGAAAAATACGGCTACCGAGTGGGAGATCAATTACTCAAAGATCTCTCAATGCACTTTACGAATCGACTACGAAAGCGTTTCGGCATGCCAACGGCTTTGCAGCTTTATAGTATTGGGGTTGGTGAATGGGCGTTCATATTTAAAGCTGATCAAAGCAGCGAGACCATCAAACAGCACTTTGCGCGTTTTGCTGACGCGGTAGAACAAACTAATTTTGAGCCAATTGGCCTACGTGAAATAGATTATCTTTCTATCTCGCTATGCGGCGGCTTAGTGAGTCGTCGAGATTTTCCATCCGCTTCAGTAGATGAGCTCTTACTCAAAGGCATCGAAGCGAGGCGCTCCGGTGTACGCAGTAATACCCATATCTGTAATGCGAAAGATATTGAAGTCAGTGAGGATGTGCGTAAAGAGCAACTTGGATGGCTAAGTTGCGTTAGTAGAGCCATTCTCAAACAGAACATCATCACTTATAGCCAACCCATTGTGCATGCGGGTAGCCACAAATTGGCAAGCCAAGAATGTTTGGTTCGTATTCTGGAAGCCGATGGAACGGTGATTGCGCCAGGGCGTTTTCTGCCAATTATCTCTGATACGCATCTTTACACTCGACTAAGTCGGCACATGATTCATTCTACGTTGCATTACATGCGAGATAAGCAAGGTGACTTTTCTATAAACTTATCGCCGCAAGATTTGCTCAGTGATAAAACTTTAATACTTTTAGAGCATGAAATTAGCCAGCTAAATGACCCAAGGCGAATTGGTTTAGAAGTGCTGGAATCTGAGCAGATCAAAGACTATGGCCGAATGATAGAAGTGTGCAGTCATTTTAGAAGCTTAGGGGCGCGTATCATTGTTGATGACTTTGGGTCCGGCTATTCGAATATCGATGAAATCCTAAAGTTGGAGCCAGAAGTCATAAAGCTCGATGGCAGCTTGATTCGTGATATTGATAAAGACTTAAAACAGCGCAAGATCGCTTCCCAGTTGGTGCGTTTGTGCCAGGTGTTTAACGCGGAGACGGTGGCGGAGTTCGTCCACAATCAGGAGGTGTGTACCATTGCACAAGACATGGGGGTGGATTATTTGCAGGGTTACTATCTTGGCGAGCCGACTCGACTGTTTTAATGATGTTTCACGTGAAACTTCTTGTCGTAAAAAACGCAGCGTAGGCTGCGTTTTTTGTTTGGTTCTTCTACTGAGCTTAATGTTTAACGCTTAAGAGCGTGTCCACTCTTTTCAGCTTGGAACAGAGCGAGGTAATGGGCAAAAAAGCGCTGCATTTGTTGTTGGTTGTTTTGTTCTCCAAGTTGCCCGAGCAAATGTGCAGCGACTTCAAACGTGCACAAGTTACCTTGTTGTTGGTTGCGTCGCAGCTGATATTGTGAGTCCGCCGACGCAGACAATCCCATAGTAGGGATACCTTCTAACCAACGGCTCTTATTGATCATCTTGCGCGCCTCTTGCCAGGTGGCATCCAAAATAATAAACAGCGGAGTTTTGGTTTGTTGCTGGCTTTGGAGTACCACATCTTCGAGTGTGATACTTTCTTCACAGGGGAAGAGCAACACCGGATACCGCGACGGATCAGCTAATAGAGTGAGCAATTCTGCTGGTGGCTGTTTGCGATCCCAGATTACTCGCTCAATGTTGAGTTGGCACTGCTCTAGTAGCTGGCCGGTATTAGTATCACGCTTCAGTTCATTCGGATGCATTAACAGCAGGATGTTGTGCTCACTGGTAAGTTTCGGCATTAGCGAGCACATACAATTGAATTGAAAACCGCAGGTTGGACACGGTTGTGACATTACAGACGAACTCCTTCGCGCACCGGGCTTATCCCATCAGAGAACAGACGCACACCACTGACTTGGTTCGGCGTTGCCGTTGGCGCCATGCTTGGGTTGAGTGGGTAGCTAACCCCAGTGTATTGCATCACGTGTTGAGCCGCTTTAGCTCCGCCACCGCTGACATTAAAAATCAGATCTCGCCAACCATGAGAGGTTTGTTGGCCGAGCATAATCGGGCTTTGCACTAGTGTAATGCGGCTATTAAATCGCCATTCCTTTTCGTGATGTTCAAATATCAGCAATGTACAGCCTCCGGAACCACACCAATCCAACTGTACCAATAGCTCTTCGTTACCATCGCTGTTGAGGTCGTAAGTTAGCCAACGGTATTGGTTATTGTTGGGGGTGGTTTGATGGATAAAGAAGTAGTTGCGCACCGCGGCATCTACTTTTGAATCAAACTCTGCACTAGAAGGGACGTCAGCACTACCGATGGGGTTGTTGGTGCGTTTTTCGGCTGGTTGCATGATGCCTTCATCACGAACGGTGGCAGGATAAAGGACTAAACCACCATCGGCGATTGGGTATACCAAGTTACCGACTTTTTCTTTGGTCGCTTTGAGCTGATTGCCTTCTCGAGTAAACAGTCGCTCTGACATTAGCCTTTGCTGTTGATGATGCGTCATGACAACTTGAACCTGATACGGACTTAACTGTTGCCAGTAACCACGCTCGATTAATGGTGCTTGTCCATTGGCGTAACGGTATTTTGTTGTGGCGCTATGGTCTGGGTTTAAGGTCATTTGTACTTCAAAGCCTTGTGATTGGGTTGAGGTCGCGACATAGGTATTAGCCCAGCCAAGCGTTGCATCGACGTTTGCAGCCATACCACAACCTTGATACGTCTCGCCATCATGTTTTAGTGTTGCTTTCCAGCCATACAAAGAATCGCTCATTGTGTCTGAGCAGAGGTTTTCTGTTAAGCGAAGCTCACCATCTTGTAGTTGATAAGTGCGCTGGCGAGGTTGAAGCTGACTGCTTTTAATCGCTAATTTTGTGGTTTGTTTGCCGATTTGCTGGAATGTTAGTCCATTAGCCTCAAAGCTTGCCGACCAAGAAGGCTCATTACCAAACACGCGAGTTGGTTTGTTTGGTTGCTGACAACGGTTTGGATTTTCCGTTGTGAGGAAGTTCACTTGTTCCACGACAAAGTTAGCATCGAAATCAGCAGAAAACCCATCGATGCCCGGTGGGTTGAGGTGGCCGATAACCTCGCCATACATGGTCTGGTAAGGCTCGTTATTTAACTGAATTGCTCGTTGCATTTGCTGTGGTGACAGTTGCAACCAATATTGCTTGTCGCTGCCACAAGGCATGATGTATTGGCTCTCGTGACCGACGATCACTTTTCCGCGCAGCATAAAAGTTTGAGGTTGAATGGTTTCAGGCTTATCTAAGGTTGCTGGTGGAGAGGTTAGGTCAGCGGCACCAGATTGTGGCGACTGTGAACTACATGCTTGCAGAACCAGCAGGGTGGCAAGCGCCACTGGGTTTTTCAAAGCCTTCATGTTATATCTTCCTCATTATTGTTACTCAATCGGCATCGGATGGCATTATGGCATATTGGTTATTTAAAACTGAACCAGATACCTTTTCTATTGACACGCTTCGAACCCAAAAGGTTTCATGTTGGGAGGGAGTTCGTAATTATCAGGCGCGCAATATGATGCGTGACCAAGTGAAGGTGGGCGATTTAGTCCTGATTTACCACTCTTCTTGTAAACATGTTGGCGTGGCAGGTATTGCTAAAGTTGTGAGAGAAGCCTATCCCGATCATTTCCAATTCGATCCCGAAAGCGATTATTACGATCCAAAGTCAGACCCAGACAACCCGCGTTGGATTATGGTGGATGTAGAGTTTGTACGTAAAACGGCGCGAGTGATTCCGTTGTCGGTGATGAAAGCGATGCCAGAACTTGAGAACATGCCGTTGGTGAAACGTGGAAATCGCTTGTCGATTATGCCCGTGACAGAAGAAGAATGGGACGCGATTCTTGGCAAAGAGAAGCTGCCAAGTCAGCGATAAAAGAAAAGGGCTGCGAATGTGCAGCCCTTCATAATTTGGAGTATTGAAGCTTACAGCAAGTGTTCTTGTAGGTAGTGTGCAACCGCATCTTCTGCATTGCTGCCAATTACTTCATTATTTGGTAGAGCTTTCATCACTTTTTCGTGTGATGTACCCATAACTAGCCCTTTACCTGCCATCGACAGCATTTCTACGTCATTCATGCCATCACCAAATGCTACGCAGTTTTCTAACGTGAGGCCGAGTTTTTTCGCTACCGCTTCAAGAGCATGACCTTTAGACACGCCAGCGCTCATTACTTCCAAACACCAAGGCGTTGAAAATGCGATGTTCAGCTTATCACCAAACTGCTCACGTAGTTTGTTTTCAAATACGACCAAACGTTCGTGGTCTTCTCCAGGATGCGTGAAGAAAACTTTCGCAATACCGTCAGTTGGGGCGCGGTCTTCATCAAATAAGACGTAAGTGAATTCATCGTGGAAGTCACGTAACGTTTCATCATCCTTGTTCATCAACCAGCTATCATTTTGATACATGTGAATAAGTATTTCTTGATCATGTTTGATCGTGTCGATCACGCCTTGTACCAGTTCCGCAGGGACATTCTCGCTGTACATTAGCTGATCTTCCTGGTCATGCACTCGGGCACCATTCGACGTGATCATATAAGCTGGAATGCCAACTTGGCGACGGATGCTCGCAACGTCTACGTGGTGACGGCCGGTTGCAAAGACAAAGGTATAACCCTTTTCATGCAGCGCTTTTAGCGTCTCTTTTGAGTAAGCACTGAGCTGATGGTTAGGTGCGAGTAACGTGCCATCCAGATCAGAGGCAACGATTTTGGTGATCTCTTTGCAAGGTAGCGATGTGCTCATGAAGTCCTCGTAAACGGTTTGGATAGTGTGGAACAGGTGAATTGCAAACGGAGTACAGCAGACTGACTAGATCGTACTGCTCCGAATGCGGGGGAACTTGGGCTCATAGCACTATGCGGTTAAACACAGTGTCAAAGTAGCCAAGTTCAAGCAGTGTACGCCAAAATGAGGATGAAAAAGAGGGTAAATCGATGTGTAGACATTTCCTCTTTAATCTTAGTCGTGAAATGGTCGCCTAGAGTTCTTATTGTGCTTGTTCGTTTGATGGCGATTTAGGGTCATTCATAAAGCGGAAAATCGCATCGAGCGCTTGATTACGATACTTGTCGGTTTCGAACAAGATTTCATGCTGTGCGCCTTCGATAGAAAGCAGCTCCGCGTGCGGGTTGGTTTTCCGCAATTTATCAATAAAACGCTTTTGCGCGAGGTTGCTAACAATCCGATCGTTTCCGGCTTGGATTAGGATTACTGGTATTTTGACTTGGCGAGTTAATAAAAAGCACTGCTTAGCGGCCATGAGCCCTTGCCAAACCCAGCGAGTGCTTGGCCCACCGACTTGCAGTTCCGGTTTTTCCGTATATAGGTTTCGGAACCATTGGTAGCGGCCGTAACTTTGGCTAAGTGGGTTATCTTCAAAGGGCTTAGGGAAGTAGGCCTGATGTCCTGGTGCATAGCGTGGCAAAGTCGATACCGCTGACATAATTTGTGTGACCGGAATCGCTATTGGTGATAGGTACCATGGCAGGTTAATGCCAAACATGGGCGCACTTAGAATCAAACCAGTAAAAGGGTGTTCTGGGTGAGTTTGCAGGTAACGTGTGGCGATCGCGCCGCCCATAGAGTGCGCGATGATGAAGCATTGTTGATATTCGCTAAGGTCGTGTTTTTTTACGACGATGTCCATATCATCAATATAATCAGTAAAGTCATAGACGTGACCCATATCTGAGTCAGATAATAAACGATCTGATAAACCTTGTCCGCGGTGGTCAAAGGAATAGACATCGAAACCTTGGCGGTAGAGATCGTAAAACAGCTCTTGGTATTTCCAGGAAGACTCAATGCGTCCATTTACGATGAGCACGGCTTTTTTATGCTCTGGGTTGGTTAGCTTGCACCAGTAAATGTTCTTTTTCTCAGTCCCTTTAACAAAGCCCTCTTGGCGAGTTTGCCAAAGTGCTGCGATCGGACCACCAATTGCTTGCTCAAATAATGTCTCTTGAGTATAAGTCAAAGGTGAATGGTTAGTCGCCATTAGTTGATTACCTGAAGATACGTTGTTTACGCGATGTATCATCGAAGAATTAGTGAGGAAATGCAATGGATACCCATGTCTGGTTAGCTTATGTAGTAACAGCAATCGTTTTTAGTTTGGCTCCGGGCTCTGGCACGGTGAACTCAATCAGTAATGGTTTGAGTTACGGTACCCGTAAATCACTGGGTGCCATTATTGGCTTACAAATTGGTTTAGTTATCCACATCGCGCTGGTGGGGGCGGGTATTGGTGCGCTTGTCGCGCAGTCAGCAACCGCATTTTCTGTCATTAAATGGGTTGGTGCCGCTTATCTGGTTTGGTTGGGGATTCAGAAATGGCGCGATACATCAAGCTTAGTCGCAGCTGAAAACCACAACGAGATGTCAGGCACGGCGCTGTTGTACAAGGCTGTGTTAATTAACCTCACCAACCCTAAATCGATTGTTTTTCTGGTGGCGTTGTTCCCGCAGTTTATTGACCCGGCAAAAGACCAAATCACGCAACTGTTGGTGCTTGGCGTCACTACGGTCGTGATTGATGCGTGTGTAATGTTGGGTTACACGAGCTTGGCAGCACAAATGGGACGCTTTATTCGCTCCGATAAAATCATGGGAAAAATAAACAAAGTATTCGGTTCAATGTTCATGGGTTGTGGTGCATTATTAGCAGCTGCAAAGTCATAAGCCATTTATAGGTCCTTCTTTAGCATGAATACAACGTATGTCGCTCGCCAGCCGATCTTTAACCGAAAAAGACAGACGCTGGGTTATGAATTGTTGTTTCGAGACGGGGAGAGTAACGCATACCCTTCACATATTGATTCAAATCGAGCGACATACCGACTGATCGTCGAAAACTTCCTATCACTGGGCACTAACCCAGTGATTGCCTCTTCAAGATGCTTTATTAACTTTCCTCATCAAAGCTTGGTGCGACGTTTGCCGCGCAGTTTGCCGAAAAACAAAATTGTCATCGAAGTGTTGGAAACGTGCCAACCTACGGATGAGCTTCTTGATGCGATTCGTGAGTTTTATCGAGAAGGTTACTTGATCGCTTTGGATGACTTCACCCTAACACCAGAATGGCGTCGTTTTTTGCCATATGTGCATATTGTGAAGCTCGACATTATGGCGATGGGGCTCGAAAAGGCCTGTGAACTGGTCAAAACACACCTTGCCAAACGCGTCAAATACCACTTTTTAGCAGAACGTGTTGAAACCGCAGAAGAGTTTGAGCAAGCGAAAGCGGCTGGCTTTAAATTTTTCCAAGGTTATTTTTTTAGCAAGCCACTCGTCTCGCAGACTAAATACGTCAGTCCTGAGCAAGTGTTGGCATTGCAACTGTTTCGTGAAGTTTGTGCTCCTGAGCCTGACTTTACTCGTATCGAGTCCATCATTACGCAAGATGTCGCGTTGTCATATAAATTATTGCGTTTTGTAAATACGCAAGCGCCGAATTTGGCTGTCGAAATCAGCTCTTTTCGTCAGGCATTGATTTATCTTGGCCAGGATAACCTTAAGCAGTTTGTCTCTTTGGTTGTGGCATCGTATATCTCCAGTAACAAGCCTCGAGAGCTGTATCACCTTTCATTGCAACGAGCTCAATTTTGCCAATTGATGTCGCGCTATCAGCCATTCTCTCATCTCAACGAACAAGGTTTCATGGTTGGTTTGCTGTCGATTCTAGATGCGTTGCTGGATCTTTCGGTGGAATCTTTAGTTAGGCAGTTACCGCTTAGTCATTCAGTACAACAAGCACTATTACATCGCAAAGGGGTTTATGGTGCACTTATTTCCCTCGAAGAGTGCTACGAGCGTGCCGATTGGTCAGGGGTTGAAAAAATCACGATGCAATTGGGGTTGCCTTTAGAGGAAGTGAAGCTCTCCTTAGGTGAAGCGGTTCGCTGGAGTCAAAGCATCGCGACTGCATAATTTCTTGTCTTATCTTTTATCTTTTTGAATCTCTCTCTTTACAATCAAGCTGTTCGTTAGATGTGAAACTTTTATGACGATGGACGGTTTCCTCTTGACGATATATCTTAATTAAATAAACATATACGCATATCCATATATAGGTATGTTCATTATGCTTCCACATCAGTTTTTTAAGCTGTTATCCGATGAAACACGCGTACGTTGTTTAATGCTCGTGGCCCGTGAAGGTGAAACTTGCGTTGGTGATTTGGCGTTTGCTCTGCAAGAGAGCCAGCCGAAAGTTTCTCGTCATCTTGCTCAGTTACGATCCAGTGGCATCTTGGTGGATAAACGCCAAGGACAATGGGTGTATTACGAGTTATCACAGCAATTACCAGGTTGGATGCGAAAGTTAATTGAAGACTTAGTGGCATCAAACTGTTTGAAGCAGGAATACCAAGACGACATCACACGCTTACACGATAAAAGTCGTGAGGCTTGCTGTTAACAGCGAATAGAGATTCAAGGTAGAAGATTAGAGGGTAAAACTATGACAATTAAAGTAGGAATTAATGGCTTTGGCCGAATTGGTCGCTTAGCGCTGCGAGCGGCATTTGATTGGCCAGAATTGGAGTTTGTGTTAATCAACGATGTCGCAGGTGACGCCGCTACGCTTGGTCACTTATTAGAATTCGATTCAGTGCAAGGTCGTTGGCATCATGGAGTTCAGGTCGAAGGCAGTGAGCTCGTCATCAACGGCAAGCGTGTTGCCACGACTCAACAACGCGATATCGATGCGGTGAACTGGTCTGATTGTGATGTTGTGATTGAAGCGACAGGCGTACATCGCAAAACATCATTCCTAAACAAATACCTAGAGCAAGGCGTGAAACGTGTCGTGGTAAGCGCACCTGTGAAAGAAGAAGGTATTGCGAACATTGTGGTGGGCGTGAACGACCATATTTTCGACCCTGAAAAACATCGTATCGTGACAGCAGCTTCGTGTACGACTAACTGTATCGCACCTGTGGTTAAAGTCATTCATGAGAAATTGGGTATCGAACAATCTTCTTTTACGACCATTCACGACCTGACGAATACGCAAACTATTTTGGATGCGCCACACAAAGATCTACGCCGTGCAAGAGCATGCGGCATGAGCCTTATCCCGACCACGACGGGGAGCGCGAAGGCGATTGTCGAAATTTTCCCAGAATTAAAAGACAAAATTAATGGTCATGCGGTTCGCGTACCTCTAGCAAACGCATCGTTAACAGACATCATTTTTGATGTGAAGCGTGATACCACAGCAGAAGAAGTGAATGCACTGTTAAAAGAAGCATCTGAAGGTGATTTGAAAGGCATCCTTGGCTTCGAAGAGCGTCCTTTAGTTTCTATCGATTATAAAGGCGACCAACGTTCAACCATCGTTGATGCGCAATCAACCATGGTTGTGGGTTCTCGTATGGTTAAGATTTACGCTTGGTACGATAACGAAATGGGTTATGCAACGCGCACAGCAGAGCTGGTTCGTAACGTTGGTTTGGCTTAAAAGGGGGTCACAATGTCTCATCCTACATGGCAATTAGATTTGGACTCCGGTGCTTTAATCTTAACACCGTGCCCAGGAACGAAAGGTGTCGATTTGCATGCGTCGTTAGAACAGTTGAAAGAGCAGGGTGTTCAAGCGGTCGTTACTGCATTAGATGATAGTGAATTAGCTGCGAAGAATGTCTCTGCATTGGGTGAAGCCACTCAGCAACTGGGTATGAAATGGTTCCAGATCGAGATTGAAGACGACTGCGCACCAAATGAAGAATTTGCGACGAAGTGGCAACAAGCCAGTCCGGAACTGCACGCGATTCTTGCTCAAGGTGGCAAAGTTGCGATGCATTGCATGGGTGGTTCGGGGCGCACAGGTTTGTTCGCTGCTCACCTACTCCTAGAAAAGGAATGGCAGTTAGAAGATATCGTGCGAGAAGTGCAGGCATTGCGCCCTGGTGCATTTACAAAACCTGTGCAAGTTGAGTACATCGAACGCGTGGCTCAAGACGCTTGATCAGCTTAAATAGCTTTTGGTTCATTATGATCCAAAAGCTAAATTCGAGCTTCTTCAGGATACGACTGTTTACAAAAAAAGCCATTAATATTAACTAATGCATTGTTTTTAAGGTGTATTTTGCTTTTTATTGATGTTGGGGCATTTTTTGAAAATCACAGCAACATTGTATTGGTCAATGTTGCTGTACAGGTTAGGAAGTATTTAGAACATGATGATCTAAATGCTTCTATCGCTGTACATATGAGGTCAATATGATTTCTCAATTAAGCAAAAGTATTCGTCAGTACATGTTAGTGACGTTTAACTATTGGAACTTTACGGTGACCGATGGCGCACTGCGTATGCTGGTGGTGCTCTATTTTCATGACTTAGGTTATTCCACGTTAGCTATTGCCTCACTGTTTCTTTTCTATGAATTTTTTGGTGTGGTGACAAACCTGGTTGGTGGTTGGTTGGGCGCAAGGTTAGGCCTAAATAAAACCATGAACATTGGTTTAGCGATGCAAGTGTTTGCGTTGCTGATGCTCGCAGTACCAAATGCATGGCTGACCATTCCTTGGGTGATGGCAGCGCAAGCTCTGTCGGGGATTGCCAAAGATCTGAACAAAATGAGTGCTAAGAGCGCGATTAAAACGCTAGTACCAGACGAACAGCAAGGTGCGCTCTACAAATGGGTAGCGATTTTAACTGGCTCGAAGAATGCACTCAAAGGAGCGGGCTTTTTTGTTGGCGGCTTGCTGCTGTCTTGGGTGGGTTTTCAAAACTCGATGTTTATTATGGCGGGTGTACTTACATTAGTGTTTGTTTGCAGCATGATCTGGCTAGAAGCGGACATGGGTAAAGCAAAGAGTAAACCTAAGTTTCGCCAAATATTCTCCAAGTCTGAATCGATAAACATTTTATCCGCAGCACGCATGTTCTTGTTTGGTGCTCGTGATGTGTGGTTTGTCGTTGCTCTGCCTATTTATCTTGGTAGCGTGTTTGGCTGGGATCACTTGTGGGTTGGTAGCTTTCTCGCTGCGTGGGTCATTGCTTATGGGTTTGTGCAAGGCTTTGCGCCGCGTATTACTGGCAAAGCGCAAGGTCGTGTGCCTGATGGTAGTGCAGCATTGGTGTGGGCAGGAGTCCTAGCGTTAATTACGGCTGGTATTGCTTATGGTGTGCAAATCGGTTGGCAGCCTGAATTGGTGATTGTGGTAGGTTTGATGATTTTTGGCGCTGTGTTTGCCATTAACTCTTCGCTGCACTCGTACTTGATAGTGAGCTACGCTAAAGGCGATGGCGTCTCGTTGGATGTTGGTTTTTACTACATGGCCAATGCGATGGGACGCTTGATTGGCACGGTATTATCGGGTTGGATCTACCAAGAGGCTGGTCTTGCAGCGTGCTTATGGGTTTCTTTTGCTTTCTTGGCACTGACGACGCTGATTTCAATTAAGTTGCCAAAAGCTGATGTTGCTACTGCGTAACTATCCCCAGTATCGCTATCTGTCGATGGTATAAATGGCTCCAAATCGGAGCCATTTTTGTTTCTTATGCGCCGTTTGCTGTAATCAGATTGTGTCGGTTTGGCATCGAGAGTGAATACTGATGCTTGGTTTTTGGTTCTCGTTAAGTGATTAGAGTGGTGATGAAATCCCCGTTGTAGGTCATTGTTGAGTTAAAAATAAGCAAAAACAGATTGTTAACCATTTCACTGGTTGAGATTTACCCTATGCTATAAACGATAAGCGACTCAAAGTAGGGAAAGGTATGAGAGAAAGGGTTCTGTTTTTTGATTTATTGCGCTGCTTCGCAGCGGTAGCAGTGATCGCCATTCACGTCTTGGCACCGTATCGAAATGAGTTAGGAGTGATTCCATTTGACCAATGGCTGACAGCGGTAGGCGTGAATAGCGTAACCCGCTGGGCAGTGCCAGTTTTTATTTTGATCACCGGAGCGCTAATGCTCAGTGACACTCGACCATTTGACGGTAAGTATTATATCAAAAGGCGTTTGGGCAAAGTTTTAGTTCCATTTCTTATTTGGTCGATGTTTTATGCATACCTTTCAGGTTGGACTTCTCAAGGCTTTGATTTTGAAACCGTAAAAGAGGTATTAAGCAATAGCCCATTCCACGCAACGTATTACCATCTCGGCTTTTTCTATTACTTTATACCACTGTATTTTGTGATTCCGCTGTTTCAATGGATGGTACGCAACGTGGATGACAACGTCTTGTATACCTATCTCGCATTTTGGCTTTTCACCAGCACACTGTTCTTGTTCAAGATTGATGGCCCTTGGAGTAATCAGATGTGGCTTTATATGGGTTACCTTCCACTGGGGTATGTTTTATTTCAAAAGGTACCTTTGAATCGCTCTATGGTGACCCTATTTGTTGGGCTAGGACTCGTGGCGTTGGCAGTGACCTTTACGATGGTTGTGACAAATAGCTTAGAGGCGGAGAAGTATACGGTTGGGCGCTGGCTCTCTTATAAAACACTGAATGTGATTCTAGCAGCTTCGATGATTTTTATGATCGGGCGTTACTTTGGTGAAGGCTTATCACCAAAAGTACAAAAAGTGGTAAGTGTGATCAGTCAGCACAGCTTAGGGATTTACTTACTTCATCCTATTTTCTTATGGCCGATGAAAGAGTTCGGTTGGTACACAGGACATCCTGCGTGGGTGATTCCAGTCTGGATCGTTCTAAGTGGAGCTGGAGCCTTGGCGATGAGCTATCTCTTTTCTCGTTCTGCCAAGACTCGTTGGTTACTGCCTTAACGTTTGATAGCGAAGTGAAGGAACTTGTTGCCGCGATAGGTCAGTGTTCCCTTATCTCCAGGATTGAGTGCATGGTAGTAATGCACTCCAATTTGGAATTCACGCTTTGGACCGATAGAACCACGTTGAACGTAAATCCAATACTCTTGATCGTCTTGACCTGGTGGTGCGTTTGGTATGTCTATCGCTTGTTTATCTAAAACCGTTACCTGCGCGCTTTGCTCTGGAGCGTCTTCGCCCACATAGTGCTTACTATAAAAACGGAAAAACACCCACGCGCCCAAGGCAATAAGGGCGAATAGGGCGACAATAAGTGAGATTGGCATATTAACCTCCAATGTTTTATCGGGTCCCATTCTACAGAACTCGCTGACGAAACGATGAGTTGAGGTAACTTATTCATAATCTAATGAAAGGGATATGGAGATTATTCGGCGCACTTCACGATTTATCTTAATGATGCACGATGAAATCGTCGCTTCATCTGCAAGCGAAGTCACTAAAGCTGAACGAAGCGGCTTTCACTTGTTAGGCTATATGAGCTCAAGGGCACAAATTGAAAGTAAAATTGCACTTAACGGCTCGAAAAAGCTCTAAATTTATAGAAGAATAAAAATAATGAACATAGGAAGGGTCTGGTAAGGAGGGTTACGATGTCAGATATTGAAAAAGTAGTCATGCGTACCCGAACGATCGAAAAACTTTTGCGTACTCAGTACCATGCAGAAGGGAAAGGGTTGCACCAACTTATTAATAGTTGTGAAGAACGTTTACCGCATGACGTGATAGCAAAGCTTCGATTCATCGCGACAGTGCGTAATAAAGTGGTGCACGAAGACGATTACAAGCTGGATGATCGTAAAGGCTTTATGGCGGCATGTGATGCTTGTGAAAAAGAGCTGACACCAAGAAGCTCTCGCTTTATTTGGCGTACAGCAATTTTGCTAATGACGTTGATTACGCTGGCCGCTCTTGGTTTCTACTATATGCACTGGGATATTTTGTCTAAGCACATTCAGTAGAGCAATACAGATAAATAAAAAAGGACGCATTTGCGTCCTTTTTTATTTTAAATCATTTGGTTAGTACATCATTGGCAGTGTCATTAAACCCACAACCACTGCAATCATAACCAGCCCTTGTTTTTGAGAAGATGAAATCATAACACTACCCCTTAATCTTTGATGAACTCGATGAATTTAATATAGCACTGTTTTTGGGGTTTGATCAACATATGCTCGTTAATCTTTTCAAAAACCACACTTAACTTGTCTGGTTTTACGTGATTCTGACTAATGAAACTATGTTTTTTGTCCTGTATTTAAAGTGTTCACATTGTTTTGTTTTTATCCTTTCTTGTTTTAAGTATTTGATTTTATAATGTTAAATGGTTTGTGGTGTTGGCTTTGTAATTGTTTTTTGTTTCGAATGGTATGTTGGATGTTTATTTTGTCTGTATTTCTCAAAAATTGAGAAAATTAAAGAATGTGCTATGAGGTTGCATCGTCAAATCGAAAGCATGGAGTGAGATTTTCTTACCTTATGAGAAAATATGGGCTTCAAAAGTGTTTAGTGATTTTAGGGTTTATGAAGTCCGCACTTTTATCTGTTATTGAAATTATGATTTTATTTATCATTGACTTACTTTTCTTGTCTGATGTTTTTTTTACTGAATTAAGGTCGGTTTTCTTAGTTTTTACCCCTAATCATCAGTAGTTCCTCCTCTCTTAGATCGCTACTAAGACTATTTTCTATTTTGTGTCTGTTATTTATTCTTGTTGCCTGCATTACATACATCCTGGTGGTTTAATCGTCAGTTTGTAAAATGGCGGCTTACCTGGAGCACTTATCTGTTTTTCAGTTAAATAGTTTTAGAAAGCGCTGGTTATTGTGTCGTGTGATTTGATGGGTTCGGCTGATGAGCAAAGCTTGGCCCCAATGTTTAGTGGCATCATTCAGGCTCATCGGCTTTATTATTACGTAGGCTGAGGGTTACAAAATGTTTCGAATCGCTAGCGAGATCCAACTTTCGTAGATTGTGTCTTTACATCAAAACTGGTCTACCTAGACTAGCGGCGAGTTTAAGTAAAAGGTGTATACTGCATGTGGAGTTGGCTGGCGATAGGGCTATCAGGTGTGTATTCCGTGTTGGGAGCAAAGCAAGCTAACCCGACACAATCCCTCGTGTTTAAAATCTTTACTCTGCTACTTCTTCTTGTGTTGGTGTTAACTCAAGGTGCATCCGCAACATATACCTACTGGATTGCGGGTGGGCTGATTGTGTCTATGGTGGCAGATACGCTGCACTCGTTTAAAACTCGTAAGCTAATCTATTTTACGGCTTATCTGGTCGCCCAGGTATGCTACAGCAAGTCATTTTGGGTGCAGCTTAATGGTGAGATTGTCTGGTGGCTGTTGGCCCTGCTGCTTGCAGCGAGTATCGTGGCGTTCTTTTTGTTGCTACCTCAACTCGACTCTCTGGTATTCCCCGTTGTGATCATGGGGATGATGCTGGTTCAACTTGCTTGGGCAGCCGGTGAAGTTTGGTTACAAGTGCCGAGTTACGCCAATGCTATCGGCTTTAGCGGAACCTTAGTTCTGATCTATTCGGCGCTGGCATACGCGATACACGGTTATCGAAAACCGATGAAACACGCCTATTTGTGGGTGAGTGGTAGTTACTTTTTTGCTCATGCCCTCATTGTTGCCTCAATCATTTACTAATTTAAGTCAAAGCAGCTCTTGAGGATTTCAGTAAACTGAACGCATTGTTCTTAATAACTGGAGTCAATAATGAGTGAAATCCATGCTCACGAGCTGCTAAACCTACTTAGAGAAACGCCAATGGATCGCGAAGCCCTCACACAGCACTTTGGCGCTAGCGTTCGCTTTCACACCTGTAAACTGAATGATCTAGACTTAGATGCATTACTAGCATTTTTGCTCAAGCGCGACAAAATTCGTGAGCTTGAAGGTAAGTTTGTGGTCAATATGGCGCGAGTTTGTAATCACTAAAACGGCGGCTAAGATCGAGGGTGAATATGGTGTTTTCGCCCTCAGTCATATACTCATGTTGTCAGTTTGCTATACACTGGCCGCCATTTTTTAGGTGAGGCCAGAATATGGATATTCTTTCTGCAGCGACCATGCTGTTTCTAATCATGGACCCTCTCGGTAACTTGCCGATTGTGTTGTCTATTCTCAAACATATCGATCCCAAGCGTCGTCGTAAGGTATTGATTCGTGAACTACTGTTTGCCTTACTGATCTTGATGCTATTTCTGTTTGCAGGACAAAGCATCTTAAGTTTTTTGCATGTCCAGCCAGAAACGCTCAGCATTTCTGGTGGCATTATTCTCTTCATTATTGCGATTAAGATGATTTTCCCGAGTGCTGGCAGCATCACTGGACTGGCAGCAGGCGAGGAGCCCTTTATTGTTCCGATGGCCATTCCTATGATCGCGGGCCCTTCAGTGATTGCAGCCTTGCTTTTACTGTCTTCGCAACATCCAGAGAAAATGTTGGAAATGTCAGCATCAGTCGTAATTGCGTGGGGCGCAACATTTTTTATACTGATGTTTTATGGCTTCTTTAATCGCTTGTTGGGTGAACGTGGCTTGAAGGCGGTAGAACGCTTAATGGGCTTGTTACTGGTGATGATCTCCACTCAAATGTTCTTGGATGGTGTAAAAAGTTACATTGGGTGACGAACAAAACGCAGAAAAAAAGCCGCTCACAAGAGCGGCTTTTTCGTATCTGAGCGATTACATCATGTGTTTACGACGAATATCGAGTAGGGCAAAAATACCAAAAATCAGGATTGAATATTTTTCCCAACTGCTCATTTTTATTTTGTCGCCAAATGCACCAATGAAGATGGCCATTTGTAAACCGTGCATGATGAACAAAAAAGCGGTCATGATGTAAAGCGCAATCGCGGCATTGCCGGGAAAGGGCATAAAAATATTTAGGATTAATACTAACCAAACAAAGGCGATAGCCGCTTTGGCCAGCATAATTAGTGCTTTCATTTAAGTATCCTTTTAAATCGAGGCGTTATGCGGAGGTACGTTCGTACAGACGATAGCTCACTTGGCCTGCTGTTTTTTCTCGATGTAATTGCCAGTTTTCTGGTAAGTCGGCAATATTGAGTTCTTTTTCTGTTTCAATATAAATCATCGCATCTTCCGCGAGCCAGCCATTTTGTTCTAGCAGAGCCACGGTCTCATCCAATAGACCTTTGCGAAACGGTGGGTCAATAAACACCACATGATGAGCAGAACCCGGTTGCTTCAAAAAACTCAGTGCGTCGGTATTTACCACTTGGATGTTGTTCGCGCTAAGAGAGGCAATATTCTTTTGTAACTGTTGGAAAGCTTGTGGGTTTAGCTCAACCATGGTCACTTGCTCTGCTTGGCGCGAAGCTGACTCAAATCCCAAGCCGCCAGAGCCAGCAAACAAGTCGAGACATTTTGCCTGTGGTACATCTTGAGCTAACCAGTTAAACAGCGTTTCTTTGACGCGATCGGTCGTGGGGCGTAAGCCTTCAGCATCGTGTACAGGAAGTTTTCTGCCTCTCCATAAGCCACTAATAATGCGAACAAAGCCCGTTGTTGGCTTTTTTTGTGATGAGTTTTGCTGGCGACGTCTTACCATAGATTTTTTGACCGCTAATAAAGTGATACTATATCTAATCGCCCAAGCAATGAGCTTGGAGTTTGGATACAGCCCAGAATATTCAAGATGACAGAGTGTAACACTAATAAGATTAGAATTACCTAATCGGAAAGTTTTCAGAACTTTGTCATTAGCCTTTTTTAGACAGATAATAATCTTGTCAAAAAAGAGTCATTAATAGATAAAAGAACAATCTAGGATAGCCCCAGATGACGGAAAAAAAGAAGCGCGGATTACTTTCGTGGCTAGGTTTTGGTGACGAAGAACAAAGCCCAAAACCAAAAACTGAAGAAACAGTAAAAGAAGAAGCAGTGGAAGCGCCTTCTGAAGAGCAGCAAACCGAAGCGGTTGCTGAGCAAGCGGAAGCAACGCCAGAACTTGAAGAAGAAGAGAAACAATCAGAGGCTGCCCCAGCAGAAGCAGAAGCAGAAGCAGAAGCAGAGGAGCCAGAAGTCGTATCGGCCGCGCCTCGTATTCAAGAACAAGAAAAGCCAACAGAAAGCTTTTTTGCTCGTCTGAAACGCAGCCTAAGCCGAACAAAAGCAAATATTGGTGCTGGCTTCTTCGGTCTGTTCAGCGGTAAGAAAATCGATGAAGACTTATTTGAAGAGCTAGAAGAGCAACTGCTTATTGCTGATGTGGGCATGAATACCACAACAAAAATCATCAACAACCTGACAGAAAAAGCCACACGTGGCGATCTGAAAGACGGCGAAGCCCTTTATGGTTTGTTGAAAGAAGAAATGGCTGAGATTCTTTCTAAAGTCGAACAGCCACTAGAAATCGATAGCAACAAAACGCCTTACGTCATCTTGATGGTGGGTGTAAATGGCGTGGGTAAAACCACGACCATCGGTAAGCTAGCGAAGCAGTTCCAAACTCAAGGCAAAAAAGTGATGCTTGCAGCGGGCGATACTTTCCGTGCCGCAGCGGTTGAGCAGCTACAAGTGTGGGGTGAACGTAATAATGTTCCTGTGATTGCTCAACATACTGGCGCAGACAGTGCCTCTGTTATCTATGATGCGATTGAAGCGGCAAAAGCACGTGGTGTGGATGTGGTGATTGCTGATACAGCAGGTCGTCTACAGAACAAAGCGAACCTAATGGAAGAGCTGCGTAAGATTGTACGTGTGATGAAGAAAATTGATGACTCTGCACCACATGAGATCATGCTAACGCTTGACGCAGGTACAGGACAAAATGCCATTAGCCAAGCGAAACTTTTCAGTGATGTTGCCCCTCTAACCGGGATTACTTTGACTAAGCTGGATGGTACAGCCAAGGGCGGCGTAATTTTCGCTATTGCTGATCAGTTCGGTATTCCAATTCGTTACATTGGTGTGGGTGAAGGTATCGAAGACTTGCGTCCATTTGAAACTCAAGAGTTTATTGACGCACTGTTTAGTCGTGAAGAATAAAAAGAGTTAGAGGAAATCAACGGTGATCAAATTTCAGCAAGTAAGCAAAGCTTACCGAGGTGGTCGACAAGCACTGCAAAAAGTCGATTTTCACCTGAGGCGCGGTGAAATGGCGTTTTTAGGCGGACATTCCGGGGCTGGTAAAAGTACCTTGCTGAAATTGATCTGCGCGATAGAGCGACCAACCGATGGCAAAATCCATTTTAATGGCCACGACATCACGCGTATTCCAAGCAAAGACATCCCTTTTTTGCGCCGCAATATTGGGATTGTTTTTCAAGATCATCGCCTATTGATGGATCGCAGTGTGTACGACAATGTCGCTCTGCCAATGCGTATCGAATCGATTTCTGAAAACGAAATCAAACGCCGTGTTTCTGCGGCGTTAGATAAAACGGGCTTACTCGATAAAGCTCGTTGTCTACCTAGTCAACTTTCTGGTGGTGAGCAACAGCGCGTCGGTATTGCCCGTGCTGTGGTTAATCGACCAACGTTGCTGGTGGCTGATGAGCCTACGGGTAACCTTGACCCAGAATTATCCAACCGTGTGTTGCGTCTATTCGAAGAATTTAACCGTGCGGGCGTGACTATCCTACTTGCCACGCACGATGTGGGGTTAGTAAACACTCGCCCACAGTATCGTCATTTTGAATTGAACCAAGGCTTCCTAAGTGAGGTAGAAGACTATGGCAGGTAACAAGCACTCCCAAAAGAAGGGGAAAGGCCGCAGTGCCAAGCGTGCGAATACCGATGGTTTTTTCTCTGTCCACGCAAAACAAGCTAAATCCTCTTTTAGCGCCTTATGGCAACGACCACTAGGCAACATTCTGACCCTAGCGGTCATCTCCATGGCACTTGCCATGCCAGCTTGTTTGTATCTATTGGGGAAAAACGTTGCGGGGGCAGCGGAAGATGTCGCTTCTCCTTCACAAGTTAGTGCTTACTTAGTTGAAGGTATGCCGGATGCGCGAGTGATGGTTCTCAAAGATCAAATTGAAACTTGGCCTTTGGTAAAAGAGGTAGAGTATATTTCACCGCAACAAGGTCTATCTGATTTAAGCCAATATGCAGGGTTCGACCAAGCTATCAGTCTTTTAAGTGGCTATGCGCTTCCTGGTGTGTTGGTGATTACGCCAGATTCTGAGCTAAAAAGTGATATTCAGTCATTAGCCAAAGACGTTCGAGAGCAACAAGATGTGACCGACGTGAGACTTGACGAAGACTGGCTGGCGCGTCTTGATGCCATCAAAACTCTCGCGAGTATTATTGTCATTACCCTGACAGTGCTGATGCTCGGTGCGGTATTTTTAATCGTTGGCAATACATTGCGATTTAATGTGCTGGCGAATAAAGAAGAGATTCAAACCATGAAACTGATCGGTGCGACGGACAGTTTCATTCTGCGCCCTTACTTGTACACAGGTATGTGGTTTGGCGTGTTAGGTGCCACTATTGCGTGGTTGGTAACGGCTTTAGTGACCATTGTCATGAATAGTGCGGTGGAAGACCTTGCTGCGTTGTACGATAGCCAGTTCCGCCTGATTGGTCTAAGTTGGGATGAATCTTTGTTACTAATCATCATTGGGAGTCTTTTGGGATGTATTGCGGCGCGCTTTTCTGCGCAACGACATTTAAAAGAAATTGAACCAGTTTAAGTGATGGCGGTCTTATTACTTGGATTTCATTAGCACTAGCTAATTTTGAACCCTTGCTTAGACCAAATGTTTATGGATAATTGCTTCCCCTTCTTGAAACTTGTTCATTTTGAGTTCAAGATATCGAAGCTAAATTGCAATGTAATGCTCCAGATCAGAGATTGATGAGGAATTGAATGACAAAAGAAGCGTATCCGATGGCTCTAGTCACGCAAGATAGCCTTGATAGCTATATTCGCTCAGTAAACAGCTACCCAATGCTGACTGCAGACGAAGAGCGTGAGCTGGCAGAACGATTACACTATAAAGGTGAGATTGAGGCTGCAAAAGGTCTAATTCTTTCGCACCTACGATTCGTTGTTCACGTTGCTCGTGGTTACTCTGGCTACGGTTTGCCAATGGCGGATCTTGTGCAAGAGGGTAACATCGGTCTAATGAAAGCCGTTAAGCGTTTTAACCCAGAAGTAGGGGTTCGCTTGGTTTCTTTCGCTGTCCACTGGATCAAAGCCGAGATCCACGAATACGTGCTACGTAACTGGCGTATCGTGAAAATTGCGACCACTAAAGCGCAACGTAAATTGTTCTTCAACCTGCGTAAGTCGAAAAAGCGCTTGGGTTGGTTTAACAACGGTGAAGTAGAAACCGTTGCGCGCGAGTTAGGTGTTGAGCCTTCTGAAGTTCGCGAGATGGAATCACGCTTAGCGGCGGTGGATTCAACCTTTGATATGCCAACTGATGAAGACGACAGCTCAAACGCTTACACAGCGCCGATGCTATACCTAGAAGACAAATCGTCTGATGTGGCCGACAACATTGAAGCCGCCAACTGGGAAATGCATACCAACAATCGCTTGGGTCATGCATTAGCGAGTTTGGATGAGCGTAGTCAGCGCATCGTGCGTTCTCGTTGGTTAGATGATGAGAAAGCAACATTGCAAGACTTAGCTGATGAGTTCGGTGTTTCTGCCGAGCGTATTCGCCAGCTAGAAAAAAATGCAATGAAGAAACTAAAATTGGCCGTGGGTGAATTTTAATTTCCACTGCTAATTGAAAGTAAGATTTTCATAGAAAGCCGAGATCATGTGATCTCGGCTTTTTTATTGTCGATCGAAAATCGATAGCGTTTGCGATCCGGATTTTATGTGCTACCTGTGTATAACTCTGTGAAGTAATTATTTATCAACTGTTCGAAACCCGGACAAAATAAGGGATTCAAGCACTTTTCCATCTGGGGATAGTTATAGATATACACACAGTTAGATCAGGATCATCACTACATATTGTGGATCAAAAGATCCAAATACACTTTATCAACGCAATTCACAGCTTTATCCACAAATGGTTGGAATGTGTACACTTTTGAAAAGCCTGATTATCCATGTGTCTAAGTTTGCCGTTGGATAGGTTACAATGGCGGCAGTATACCCAAGCAGCTTCAAATATGGATTTTATGCTGTACCACGGGTGCTGATTAGTACGTTAGGTTCGAGGTTGCTTGGGTATATTAATAAGACAATGAGAAAGTAAATGGATCAGTTTAAGCATATCGATGTACAAGGTGCGCAAGCGCTGCTCGAGCAGGGTGATGCGAAGCTTGTAGATATCCGTGACCCTCAATCGTTTGCCGTTGCGCATGCGGAGTCCGCGTATCATTTAACTAACGATACGATCGTTGCGTTTATGGATGAAGTGGAGTTCGAACAACCTATTCTAGTGATGTGTTACCACGGTATTAGTAGCCAAGGTGCGGCGCAATATTTGGTTAACCAAGGCTTTGAACAGGTGTACAGTGTAGATGGTGGCTTTGAAGCCTGGCATCGAGCAGAACTACCGATAGTGAGAAGTTAATGAAGAGATTGGTAACGTTAAATAATCCACGTATGGCGCAAGCCTTTATTGATTATATGGCCTCTCGCCAAATTGACATCGAAATGATGCCAGAAGGGGATGGGCAATTTGCGCTGTGGCTGACTGATAGCCAGCATGAAATAGAAGCGGAAGCCGAACTTAAGCTGTTCCTTGCTAACCCGTCTGATTCAAAATACAGCGCCGCCTCGTGGGACGTTGCCGATACTCGTAAGAGCACATTTCATTATTCCAGCCCGAGTATCATAAGCATGGTCAAAGCGAAAGCTGGCCCCATGACTTTGCTGATTATGACAGTCTGTATCATCATCTACTTGTTACAAATGTTTGGCTTTGGCAATGGCGTGTTTAAGTTGTTGCACTTCCCGGCTTTTGAGGGGCAACAATGGCAAGTGTGGCGATGGCTAAGTCATGCGTTACTGCACTTTTCAGTAACTCACATCGTGTTTAACTTACTATGGTGGTGGCAGTTGGGTGGCGACATCGAACGTCGTCTCGGTTCCGGTAAGCTATTGCAACTCTTTGTGGTGTCGGCAGCGCTTTCAGGGGCAGGCCAGTTCTATGTTGAAGGGGCTAACTTCGGCGGCTTGTCTGGCGTGGTCTATGCACTGCTTGGTTATTTGTGGATATTGGGTTACCGCTTGCCACATTTAGGCCTTACGCTACCCAAGCCAATTATCGTCTTTATGTTGGTATGGTTAGTTCTTGGTTTTGTGCAGCCATTTATGGCGATTGCAAACACCGCTCACTTAGTTGGGCTACTGTCGGGGATGGCGATTGCGCTGTTTGATTCAGGCAAGATGAAATACCAACAGCAAGCCTAAAGCAGATGAAATGAAAAGACCGCTCAAGAGCGGTCTTTTTTTATGTTCAAAACGGATTTGGGTTTATTGATAAAGGTATTTTGTAAACAACAAATCGGCAATGATGGTTTTACCTGTTTCAGGCAAAAGCGTTTCGTTGAGGGTCGTCACTAAGGTTTTGCGCAGATCTTCTCGGCCAGACAGGGACTTAATCGTATCTTCTGTTTGCTTACCCAATAATTCAATCACTGCATCGCGAATCAAAGGTTGGTGATGCTCAACAACTGATAAATCTTGTTGACTCATTACCATGATGTCGATGCGCACTTGCACATAACCTAACTTTTTGCCTTTGGTGTAAAAGTTAGTAGTGAGGTCAGGCTCTAGGGTAAAGTATGCCAACTTAGGTCCAGCTTCTTCCGTTTCAGCCCAACTTGGTGCGGCGAATAGTATGGTTAACGCAAAAATAATTTGGGCTATATAACGTTTGTACATATTTCTAACTTTTCTTTCTCTGGATCGCGATATTCGAATCGCTTCAGTCTTGATACAATGGGCCGTCTATAACAAATAACGGAACTTACGGTTACATACATTACTATGGACGGTAAGTTGTTGCTTTATTGTACGCATAAAGCCTCCAATTGAATACTAGTATGAATCAGCCAACATCACTCTATCTTGCTTCTTTATTGGAAGTAGAGTGGCAAAACCCCGAAGAATTCGAATTTCCAAATGAATTTGCCAAGCATTGGCTTGAAGAGCAAGGGTCTTTGTCACGTCGTTTAAAACAGCACTGCCAAGCGTTAACGGTAGAATTGCTACAAAATCAGATCGTCACTGCAGCGACATTAAAACAGGACGAAAGCCAGTTATTGTCCGAACAAGATTGCTTACTGAGAGAGGTAATTTTGTGTGGTGACAATGATAACTGGGTTATCGGACGGACATTAATTCCTCGCTCAACCTTAGTTGATCAGCAGTATGATTTGGCTCAACAAGGGGATATCCCACTAGGACTAACTGTGTTTAGCGCCGACAACGTTGAGCGAGACTCTTTGCAAATGGGATGGGTAGCCGTACCAGAAGGACATTTGTTAGCGCGACGCTCAAGGTTGTGGATGAATCACAAACCGATGCTGGTCGCCGAGTTATTCTTATCTAATTCACCAGTTTACGCTAAGGAGACAGTGTAAATGTCCGCAGAAAAAGCCAAAGCATATTGGCAACTGATGCGCATGGATCGCCCGATCGGTTCACTGTTACTGATGTGGCCAACTATTTGGGCGCTAATTATCTCAGCCCAAGGGATGCCGAGTTGGGATGTATTTATCGTGTTTGTATTGGGTGTATTCCTAATGCGTAGTGCGGGGTGCGTGATTAATGATTTTGCAGATCGCAAAGTCGACGGCCATGTAAAGCGTACTAAGCAACGTCCACTGCCATCAGGGAAAGTGACAGCAAAAGAAGCGATTGGATTATTTTTGGTTTTGGGTATCAGCTCGTTTTTGTTAGTGCTGACCATGAACCCGCTGACGATTCAGCTATCCTTCGCTGGTATTGTGTTGGCGTTCATCTATCCATTTATGAAGCGTTACACTCATATTCCACAGCTATTTTTAGGCTTGGCTTTTAGCTGGGCGATTCCAATGGCTTGGGCTGCACAAACTGGGGAATTACCATTGATTGTTTGGTTTTTGTTCCTCATTAACGCTTTGTGGACCATTGCGTACGACACTCAATATGCGATGGTAGACCGAGATGATGATCTAAAGATTGGCATTAAATCGACGGCAATTCTGTTTGGTCGTCATGACAAGCTTATTATTGGTGTGTTGCAACTGATTACACTCGCGATGCTGGTTTGGTTAGGGCAGTTCTACCAATTGGGACAAAGTTACTACTGGACCCTTTTGATTGCAGCGTCGTTGTTTGTTTATCAGCAGCACTTAATTCGTCACCGTGAGCGTGAGTTGTGCTTTAAGGCTTTCCTTAACAACAATTATGTTGGCATGGTGATAGCGATAGGGTTACTGGTCGCATTTTGGTAAGCGAAGAAATAGAAAAAGGCATCCGATTGGATGCCTTTTTTCTTATTGGACGAAGGTAAAACGGTTACGACCGAAGTTGGTGAATACTCTCTTCTATCGTCAGTTTCACTTCTGGATAAAGCAGAGTGAACAGTAGCCGTGCAAATTGCTGCGTTTTCTTCGTGTCACAGTTACCATCGTTATCGAGGTATTTTTGCTGTTTGAGCGTATTGAACATCGCGGTAAACACACCTTTATCGAAGAATTCTGGCGCATTAATACCGTGCAAACGCCCTAGGCGTTGAGCAATATCTTGGCTCTTCTGCTCTAGGTCCGATTTACCCAGCTCAGGGTAAGCAACAAGCAAGTTCATCGCGATAGAGTAGCGTTGCAGCGTTTCAGTTATCGTACGACCTAGCAGAACCAAAGGCTGGTTGTTCGATTGATTGATCTCTAGCTTATCACCATCAAGACTAATCATTTTCTGATCGGCAAATTCATGCAGTGTTTTAACGACCAATTCATCTAACTCGTCTTCTTGGTAACTTAAGAACAGCTCTTTCTTCAAGAATGGGTAGATTTGCGCGACATTCGCTTGAATCTTGGCTACCGAAAGGTTGCGCTGACGAATGAGCATTTGGGCAATTAATGACGGCAGAGCGAACAAGTGAATGATGTTGTTGCGATAGTAAGTCATCAGGATCGATTGGCTACGGTCCAGCGAAATGATGTCACCCATGCTATCGGTTTCAATCACGAACTTATCAAGCGAAATTGCATGATCGACCAACTCCTCAGAACTTTCGGTAGGGATAGTGGAGGTGCTTGAGTACGGATTATTTTTGAGTAGCTTTAAGTAACACTCGATCTGATTGATCAGCGAGTCACGAGAAAGTGCACGTTGACGAGAAGCAAGCAGTGCGGTTGCACACAAGGTCAACGCGTTTGCTGCCGCCGCATCGTTGATGTGCGTCATCATCTTATTAGCAAGGTCGTTGACCACAGGATTCATCCATTGTGGTTTGTTACCACCCATGCTGTCGATGTCTTTCGTCCACTCAGGAGCATGCTCGTTCAAGTATTGGTTGAGCTGAATTGGCTCACCGAAGTTCACATAGCCCAAACCAAAGTTACGCAGTTTACGCAGAGTACGCAGTACAAGCCCTGCGTTTTCTTTCTCTTTGCGTTTGCCACGCAGCTCTTTCGCGTAAGTGCCCACTTCCATTACGTGCTCGTAGCCGATGTAGACCGGCACTAGCGTTACTGGGCGGTTTAAACCACGTAGCATTGCTTGGATGGTCATAGCCAGCATACCCGTTTTCGCTTGCAGTAAGCGACCTGTACGTGAACGACCACCCTCACTGAAGTACTCGACTGAATAGCCTTTGGCAAACAGCTCTGCTAGATACTCACGGAAAATGGTTGAATATAGTTTGTTGCCTTTAAAACTACGACGAATAAAGAACGCCCCACCACGACGGAAAAGAGGACCGGCCGGGAAGAAGTTCAAGTTAATGCCTGCCGCAATGTGCGGAGGCACCATGCCTTCATGGTATAAAACATAAGACAACAGCAGGTAGTCCATGTGACTACGGTGACACGGAACGTACACAATTTCGTGGCCGTCTTGCGCTAAACGACGCACAGTCGAGGCGTTATTGATGTGCAAACCTTGGTATAGTTTTGTCCATAACCAACTCAGGATGCGGTCGCCGTTTTTCACCAGACTATAGGAGAAGTCGGCAGCAATTTCATCCATGATGTCGTGGGCTTCTTTACGTGCCTTATCAATCGAGATGTTTTTGCTCTTGGCTTCGTCAGCAATCGCCAGTTCAATAGCTGGAGATTTTAGTAAACGAGCAAACAACACTTGGCGTTGTGGCAAGTTTGGGCCTGAAGCAGCCAGTTTCTGGCGTGAGAAGTGGATACGCGCCACGCGAGCCAGTTTGTGCGCAATTGCGCTGTCGGTACCGTGAGAGTCTGCCATATAACGCAGAGATACCACGGGACTAAAGCGAACTAAGCAGTCGCGTCCCGCCGCCATTACTGCTTTGGCTTTTTGCGGACCATTCATCGGTTGAAGGTAAGGCTTTTGGTTCTCTTCTTTACCTGGCTTACGACCCCAAAGCACGGTTGCAGGGATCATTTGAACATCCAACTCACTATTCAGCTTGTGCAGTTCCAGTAAGTCAGTGAACAGAGAGACAGAATCGGTTGGGACATCATTATCGTTGTTCATCACAGTTGGACGCGCAGCGATAAAGACGAAACGGTTCAGCGTTTTGCCATTGATTTCCAGCGGGCTGAGCGGGTCGGGTAGACCAAGGCTCATGGCTTGTTTTTGCAGTGTCAGCAAATCCACGTTCGAGCGGAACGGCAGGGCATATACAATCGGTTTAGTTAGGTCGATGTTCAGATCTTCAATCGGGTTCGACGGGATTGCGGTGCCCTTTACCAGTACCGATAAAGGTAGTTTTAGTAATGAACGTGAAAATGATTGTCCAGAAGACATAAAGTTCACAGCCTCAATAGGTATTCAAACAGGCCTAACCTTATTTCAGTTTCCGCTTTGCATGTCTTCTCTATAAAAAGAGATGAGTACGGCAATAGAAATAAGCCTAGGCGATAAAATTTAAGCGCTGCAAGGATACCAGAAACTGGTCAAACCTTTTAATTTTATTGGCTGTAAATTAGTCGAACCCCTAAGTTATTGCTTTGACTTGATTAACTGAAAAGTCGGTGTTTTAAACGAATAAAGAATGAACTTAATCGGTAAGCTGAAAGCTCCCCACAAATAAATTAAAAAACAACCAATTGGGTTTTCATTTGAGCATTTACTGGATATACTCACAGTTAACTGTATAAAAAGACAGGTGAGACATGAAGCCGTTAACGCCACGCCAACAACAAGTCTTCGATTTGATCAAAAGTAAAATCGATGACACCGGAATGCCACCAACTCGTGCAGAGATTGCGCGTGAGCTTGGCTTCCGCTCTGCGAATGCCGCAGAGGAACACCTAAAAGCGCTTGCTCGTAAGCAAGCAATTGAAATTATTCCAGGCGCTTCTCGTGGGATTCGTATCCTGCTTGAAGACGCAGCCAATGATGAGCAGGGTTTGCCTTTGATTGGTCAAGTCGCAGCGGGTGAGCCAATTCTGGCTCAAGAGCACGTAGAGGCGCACTACCAAGTCGATCCTGCGATGTTCAAACCGCAAGCGGATTTCTTACTTCGTGTAAATGGCGAGAGTATGAAAGACATCGGGATTATGGATGGCGATTTGCTCGCGGTGCATAAAACCCAAGACGTGAGAGACGGTCAAGTTGTCGTTGCGCGTGTTGATGATGATGTGACTGTGAAGCGTTTGGAGCGCAAAGGTTCAACCATATTACTGCATGCTGAGAATGAAGAGTTTGCCCCAATCCAAGTGGACTTAACGTCTCAGCACCTTACGATTGAAGGCTTAGCCGTTGGTATTATTCGTAATACCGATTGGATGTAAGTGTATTTAAGCAGCCCAGTTGATCTGGGCTGTTTTGTCTTTTCTCTTTTTCTACTTCCTCCAAAAGCTTGCTCATCATCTTGACCTTGTTTGTTTTGACCAATTTATAAGCTTGATAATGTAATTGATATTCATTATCATCTTTATTAATGTCTATGTTTTCTCTCTGGCGCAGGAAATGCCCATGTCTCAGTCTAAACATCAAGTTCCTAACCATTTATTAAAGCCACTGTTATTGCGTAGCCGTGAAAGCATGGTCGACAATGGCTTGGTGTACGATCCGATAGCTGCTAAAGCGTGTTTGAGCTGTAAGATGGCGCCGGATTGTTTGAGTGGTGATATTGCGCAGAAGCAATTGCTGCACGTGACGCTGACTCAGCTTTGTGACCAGCAGGTTAGTCACTTCTTACAGCAGTATCCCGATGCTTGGATAATCAATGTTGGAGCGGGGTTGGATACCCGCTTTTATCGTTTGGATAATGGACGCTGCCATTGGATAGAGCTGGATGTGACGGAAAATTTGGTATGGCGTCAGCGTTTGTTCCACAAAAATGAACGTTATGAACATCGCTGTGGCAGTGTGGATGAAATGTCGTGGCTAGAGACGTTAGCCATTCCAGAGCAAGCACCGGTACTCATTTTATGTGAAATGGCACTGCTCGATTGCACAGAGCGTCAAGTCGCGAAATTTATTCAAACCTTAGGTCGACATTTTGTTTCTGCTGAACTGTGTATGGTGCTGGCAGGAGATTTAACGGAAACCAAGTGGGGACAAAAGCTTGGCTCTGATCGTTATGCTCATGGCTTTGAAGCGCCTGCAGCACAGATATTGCAATGGTTACCATGGGCACAGTGGGTGAAAGCTTTCTCGCCATTCGATAGATTCTGTTCTCGTTGGAAAGCTTGGCAGCGTTGGCTTAATAAGATTCCAATGTTGAAGCATCGCCTCACGCCAGTACTCGTTCATATCAAGTGGTAATTGGCTAGTCGTTAAGCGCTCAGGTACACTCGTCGATCTTACTGATGAGGTGCCTGTGACAAATTCAATCTTCTCTCCTTTATCTAACCCAAAAGTTCATCGCCAAGTCTTAGCTTTAGCGATACCTATGGTGCTGTCGAATATTACTGTTCCATTGCTCGGTTTGGTCGATGCTGCGGTGATTGGTCATCTAGACCACGCTTGGTATTTGGGCGGTGTTGCGTTGGGCAGTACCATGATCAGCGTGACATTTTGGCTGCTTGGTTTTTTGCGTATGTCGACTACTGGGTTGGCGGCGCAGTCCTATGGCGGTGAAGACCGAAAGCAACTTGCCTTAGTGTTCATGCAAGGCTCACTTATGGCGCTGCTGTTTGCGTTAGTCTTCCTTATTGCCCATAACCCGATTGCTGATTTGATCTTTGGCTGGAGTGACGCCAGTGCTGAAGTGAAGCACTACGGCATGCAATATTTCTCTATCCGAGTGTGGAGTGCCCCCGCTGCGCTAATGAACTTTGTGTTGTTGGGATGGTTGCTCGGAACGCAAAATTCCAAAGCACCAATGTGGATGGTGATCATCACTAACGTGACGAATATTGTCCTCGATTTGTTGTTTGTGATTGGTTTGGGGTGGAAAGTAGAAGGCGCTGCACTGGCATCGGTGATTGCTGACTACTCAGGCATGGGTTTTGGTCTCATGTGTGTCTGGAAAACCTGGCGAGAGAGGCAATTACCATCACCTCAAAAGTTGCTAACCAGCACTCAACACGGTTTAGGGCGATTCGTGAAATTGAATCGTGATATTTTCTTACGCTCTTTGTGTCTGCAAGCGGCTTTTAGCTTTATGACGTTCCAAGGTGCGAGCTTTGGTGATGAGGTTGTCGCTGCAAATGCGGTTCTGATGAGCTTCCTGATGATTATCTCGTATGGCATGGATGGCTTTGCTTATGCAATGGAGGCCATGGTCGGGAAGGCGATTGGTGCCAAAGATAGGCAACAATTGAGTGCATCGCTTGTCGGCACTTTCTTTTGGAGTTTGGTTATTTGCTTAGGACTGACCGCGCTCTTTGGTTTGGCGGGATCGCAGTTGATCGCCATGATCACTTCAATTGAGGTGGTACAACAGCAAGCAGCGGTGTATCTACCTTGGCTGGTGGTGATGCCACTTGCGTCGATGTGGTGCTTTCTATTGGATGGCATTTTTGTCGGTGCAACCAAAGGCAAAGACATGCGCAATAGTATGTTTGTCGCGACCAGCAGTTTCTTCGTTGTCTTTTACTTATTCGCCGAGTGGGAAAATCACGCGCTGTGGTTTGCAATGACGAGCTTTATGTTGATGCGGGGTATTGGTTTAGGGGTTATCTTTCTCTATCAATGGCACAAGGATACCTTCCTCGCACAATGTTGATATAAAAACAGCAGGTCCAAGCCTGCTGTTTTTCTGTCTGCTATCAAGAAGCATAGATTAGAACAAGCGGTTCAAACCATTCAACGCAGCGACACGATACGCTTCGGCCATTGTTGGATAGTTGAAGGTGGTATTGACGAAATACTCGATGGTATTCGCTGAGCCTTTTTGCTCCATAATGGCTTGACCGATGTGGATAATTTCCGCGGCACGTTCGCCAAAACAGTGAATCCCTAAAATTTCTTTGGTTTCACGATGGAACAATATCTTCAAGCTACCGATGTCTTTTCCTGCGATCTGTGCACGAGCTAGATGCTTGAACGAAGAGCGTCCTACTTCATACGGTACTTTCGCAGCTGTTAGCTCTTGCTCGGTTTTACCCACAGAGCTAATCTCTGGGATGGTGTAGATACCTGTTGGAATGTCATCAATCAGATAGTTTTCTGCCTGACCTCTCGTAATGGCTTGTGCGACAAATCGCCCTTGGTCATAAGCGGCGCTTGCAAGGCTAGGGTAACCGATGACATCGCCTACAGCGTAAATGTGCTCAATATCGGTTTGGTAGTTACGGTTTACTTTTAGTTGTCCGCGAGAGTCCGCTTCCAGACCCACTGCACCCAAATTCAACTTATCGGTGTTACCTGTTCGACCATTCGCATACAACAAGCAGTCTGCCTTCATCTTCTTGCCAGATTGTAGGTGAATAATCACGCCATCTTCTGTGCCTTCGATTTTTTCATAGGTCTCATCATTACGAATTACTACACCGCTGTTCCAGAAGTGGTAAGACAGCGCATCTGACACTTCATTATCCAAAAACTCCAACAAGCGGTCTCGGGTATTGATAAGGTCGGTTTTCACTCCAAGGCCGCGGAAGATAGAAGCGTATTCACAACCGATAACGCCCGCACCGTAAATGATGATATGGCGAGGGTCGTGTTTCAGGCTCAAAATGGAATCACTGTCGTAGATGCGCTCATGCAAGAAATCTACGTCGTTAGGCTGATACGGACGAGAACCCGTCGCGATGACAAACTTATCTGCAGAATAGATTTCTTCTGTACCGTCGCTTTGCATCACTGCAATTGAGTAGTTATCGATAAATCGCGCGGTTCCGAACAAAAGTGTGCATGAGTTACGGTCATAAAAGCCCTGACGAAGTCGAGTTTGCTTATCAATGACCGATTTAGCATGACCTAAAATGTCAGAAAATGTTGCATGAACGCTGGTGTTGTTTCGACAAAATAGCGGGTTGCTATTAAATTCGATGATGCGGCTAACGGCATGACGCAGTGCTTTAGATGGAATAGTTCCCCAGTGAGTACAACCGCCGCCGACACTGCTTTCTTTCTCGACAATGGCAACATTCAGTCCCGCTTTGGTTAATCCCATTGCAGCCCCTTCTCCGCCAGGGCCACTACCGATTACGATCACGTCATAGTGATTAACATGCGCCATGATGCCTTCCTTGTTATATTTGCTTAACATTGCTTTAGCGCGATTTTAACTCATTTACTCTATTGGTACACGTCATGCCTGTTAGAGAGTGGAAGTGATCACGCAGAATCGACCAAAAGGGTGATTTGGTATGTTGTATGTCTATAAATTGCATCGAGAACATTGCAATTAGATGCATGCCAATAGTAACGTTCTCGGCGCTCAGAGCGAGCGAAGCAACATATCTTTCTCCGTAGGAGCAAATTGCGTTATATTGAGGCTCTTGTACCCTACAGAAAAAGAGCAAGTTAAGAATGAAATCGATGGGAATCCGCGCACAGCAAAAAGAGAAGACACGTCGATCATTGATCGATGCGGCATTTAGTCAATTAAGTGCGGATCGCAGCTTTTCCAGCCTTAGCTTGCGAGAAGTCGCCCGAGAGGCAGGGATTGCACCGACTTCTTTTTACCGCCACTTCAAAGATATGGATGAGCTAGGCTTAACCATGGTTGATGAAGGCGGTTTGCTACTACGTCAACTGATGCGTCAGGCGCGTCAACGTATTGTGAAAGAAGGTAGCGTAATTCGTACCTCGGTCGAAACCTTTATGGAATTCATTGAAAGTAGTCCGAACGTTTTTCGTTTGTTGTTGCGTGAGCGCTCCGGCACTTCTGCTGAATTTCGTACCGCTGTTGCTCGAGAAATCCAGCATTTTGCGGCAGAATTAACCGAGTATTTAATGAGCACCGGCGTGACCAGAGAAGAGGCGTATACTCAAGCAGAAGCGTCTGTGACTTTGGTTTTCAGTTCGGGAGCTGAAGCTTTAGATTTAGATCGACGTGAGCGCGATGAACTCGCCGAGCGATTGATCATGCAATTGCGAATGATAGCCAAAGGGGCCTATTGGTATCGCAAAGAACGTGAACGTAACCGATTAAAAGGCGGGATAGAATAATGTCGAATGGAAATAAATCTGAAAAGAAAACGCTGATTTTGGCACTGGTTGCAGGTATGTGTGGTGATGCTTTGTTGTCATGGTTGACCATGAGTGAAGTGTCTTTTTCAATCTTCCCATTGATTGCACTCGTACTGGCTGTACAAGCTCTTTACCAAGAGTACCTAAATAATCCGGTATCAGAAGATATCCCATTAGTTGGCTTGGCGTGTTTCTTCGTAGGTGCGTTTGGCCACTCTGCGTTTATTAAGGCGCAATACCCAGAAGCAGGCTCAAACTTCTTTGCGATCATGGTTTCAATGATCTTACTCGCATGGATTGGTAAGAAGTTAGGTTTTGTCAGCAAGAAGACTTCTGCGGAATAAGCAAAACGAATCAAATACAAAAAAGCGAGCCATTGAGCTCGCTTTTTTTGTATTTGACGCAGTGGGTTACGCTTTGCGTTCCAATAGCACGCCCGCTTCCATATGGTGGGTATAAGGGAATTGGTCAAACAGAGCAAAACGCGTCACGTTGTGTGTTTCGCATAGAATGTCCAAGTTCTCTTTTAGAGTCTCAGGGTTACAAGAGATGTACATGATGCGCTCGTAACCTTGCACCATCTTACAAGTATCGACATCCATCCCAGCACGTGGTGGATCGACAAAAATCGTGTTGCAGTTGTAGCTCTCCAGATCTACACCTGCATCTTGTAGACGACGGAATTCACGCTTACCTTCGATCGCTTGAGTAAATTCCTCTGCTGATAGACGTAAGATTTGTACGTTATCAATCTTATTGGCGGCGATGTTGTACTGTGCAGATACCACAGATGGCTTCGCTAGCTCAGTTGCCAGTACGCGGTCGAAATTCTGTGCCAACGCCAGCGAGAAGTTACCGTTACCACAGTAAAGCTCTAGTAGGTCGCCAGTGCTTTCTTGGGTACAGTCGACCGCCCATTCCAGCATCTTCTCTGCGACTTTGCCGTTCGGCTGAGTGAAGCTGTTCTCTACTTGTTGGTAGATGTAGCTTTGACCATTTACATCGAGCTTCTCGATAACGTAGTCTCGGTCTAGGACAATCTTCATCTTACGAGCGCGACCAATGATGTTTAGGTTAAAGCCTTCATCATTTAAACGCTGTTTAAGGGCTTTCGCGTTTTCAATCCACTCTTCATCAAGTTGGCGATGGTAAAGGAGTGAGACCAGAATCTCACCACTTAGCGTCGATAGGAAATCCACTTGGAACAGTTTACGACGTAGTGAGTCGTTGTCTTTCATCGCTTCAACCAATAGCGGCATCAGGTCGTTGATCAGACGGCTTGCTGCAGGGAATTGGTCAACACGGTACTTCTCACGAGTTTCTTGGTTGAACATGATGTAGTAAAGATCTTCGCCTTCATGCCAAACACGGAACTCAGCACGCATGCGGTAGTGCTGCTCTGGTGATTCAAACACTTCCAGTTCTGGCATGTTGTATGGCGCGAACATATCCGTGAGACGTTCGACTTTTTCAGCCAGTTGTTCTTGGTAGCGTTGTGGGTTTACATCAAGAGTAGCCATGATCTTACCTTTTATGGTGCATTCAATTTAAGAGCGCAGATTTTATTCAATCTCAATAGGATGTCCAGTTTTGTACTGGAATTGATTTAAAGATAGTGCGTACAGGCAGAGTAGAAAGCAAAATCAATCAAAACGTTACAACTTCTAAGGGCAATATTGGCTGGACAAATAATCAATAGCTGAATAATATTTGCCTCAAGTTGGTGCTATCTAGCAATCTAGATGGCTGAAATGGGAATCTGGTGTGAATCCAGAACTGACGCGCAGCGGTAAAAGAGAACGAACGCTCATCAGACACTGCATTAGTTTATGTGGGAAGTCGAGCAAGTAGGCGGTACACCCGTGCTCTTGAGTCCGAATACCTGCCAACAACTGAGCCACAGCACTGGACTGTCATGATGACAGGGCTCGGAAGGAATTACGCGATTTAGGACAATACAATGAGAAAATCCGCACTGGCGATAACTTTGGCATCGCTGCTTTCACCTGTCTCTTATCTACAGGCCCAAGAAACCTCCACTGACGAAACCATCGTTGTTACTGCAAACCGTTTTGAGCAAGCCGAAAGCCGTACGTTGGCAGATGTCGAAGTAGTTACTCGACAAGACATCGATCGCATTCAAGCGAAAACCCTACCAGATGTATTGCGTCGCCTTACGGGGATTCAAGTTTCACAAAATGGTGGTCGTGGTCAGTTAGCGTCTTTATTTGTTCGTGGAACCAGTTCCGACCAAGTTTTAGTACTGGTTGATGGCGTACGTTTTGCACGAGCAGCGAAGGGCGCTGTGGACTTTAACCAAATCCCACTTACTTACGTTCAACGTATTGAGTACGTGCGTGGTGCGCGTGCGTCACTTTATGGCTCAGAAGCGATTGGTGGCGTGATCAATATCATCACCATTGCGCGTGCTGACGAAGAAGGAACGAAGTTAAGTGCGGGTTTAGGTAGTTTAGATTATCAAGAATTGAGTGTGGCATCTGGTATTAAAGTCACAGAGAGCGGCCAGCTAAATATCGCGCTTGGTAGTGAAAGTGATGATGGTTATAACGTTCGTCCTGTACCGGGAGTTAATGACGGCGATCGCCATGGCTTTGATACAAAGAATGGTCTGCTAGGTTACGTGCATAACTTCAATGACCAGTGGTCTGCATTTGGTAACCTACGTGCTTACGAAAATGTTTATCAATATGACAGCAGCTACGGCAGTCGCGGTTACTACGAAGCAGAAAAAGACGATCTTTCTGTCACTCTGGGCGGTAAGTATCAGTCTGATAATGTGATGTCAGAACTACAAGTAACAGCACAGAAACAGAAGTCTTGGAACTATGAGCAAGCAAAAGGCAAACACTCAGGTACTGAAGATGAACTTGAGCAGCAAAATGTCCAGTGGACCAACAGTTACTTGCTAAACAACAATACGACGTTGGCTGGTGGTATTGATTGGCGCAACGAGTCTTATAAAGACAAGAGTGCGAATAAAACGTTTGATCGTACCAATGGCGCTCTGTTTGGTATGGCAACCACTAGTATTGATAAAGCAATGCTCGAGGGCAGTGCTCGCCTTGATGATAACGAAGAATACGGTAGTGAGTTCACTTACAGTTTAGCGGCTGGTTACCAGTTTGTACCAGAGTTTGGGGTTAAAGCCTCTTTTGGTACTGCGTTTAAGGCTCCAAACCTATATCAACAGTATGACCCAACATACGGTGAGAAAGATCTGAAGCCGGAAGAGTCAGATGCTTGGGAGTTAGCATTCAGCGGTGATGTCCAAGGCGTTTTTTGGTCCGTAACGGGTTATGACTATAAAATCACGAATCTTATCGATTACCATCCAACCACATACAAATATTTGAATGTCGATGGTGAAACACATATCCAAGGTGTGGAGCTTGTTGCTGAGTTTGATACAGGGATTGTGCAGCACCAGTTGAGTGCAGATTACAAAGATGCCGAAGACGATAAAGGGCATCAGTTGCAGCGCCGCGCTAAAGAAATGTATAAGTGGAATGCTTTAGTGAGCTTCGATAAAGTGGATTGGTCGGTTAGCTATCAGTACGTCGGTAAGCGTCCAGATGTGGATTACAGCACTTGGCCTTCACAAGATATTACACTTTCTTCTTACTCGTTGGTTGATACGGCGGTGACTTACTATCCGAATGAGTCGACCTCTATTAGCGCTCGTATCGATAATCTACTTGATGAAGAGTATGAGATGGCAAAAGGTTACCCTGCTGCAGAGCGAGCGTACTATCTCAACGTTGGCTACGAATTCTAATCGTGAATGAGCACAAACCGCCTTCGGGCGGTTTTTAATATTTTGTGGTGGAAAATCGAATGAAGAAACCCAAGCGAGTGGTGATCAGTTGGTCCAGCGGTAAAGATTCGACATTAACGCTTGAGCGCCTTAACGAGAATCCAAATTATCAAGTTGTCGGTTTGTACACGACTTACGTAGGAAAAGAAGTCCCTTTTCAAGCAACTCCGCTTGAGGTTGTACAAATGCAAGCAGACTTACTTGCGCTTCCGCTCATTACTATCGAACTGCCTGAAGTCTTTCCGAGTAACGAAATTTATCAATCAACCATCGTTAATGCATTACAAAGTAGTGGTCTGAACATAGAAGCTGTCGCATTTGGTGATATGTTTTGCAATGGCATTGCCGATTACCGACGCAGCTATATTGAACCTGTTGGCTGGGAATGCGTCTTTCCTCTATTAGGGGAGAGCAGCGAAAAACTAGCGATGGAAATCATAGAGCGTGGTATTCAAACGATGTTAATCACCATCGACGGAAGAGTTCTCCCTCCAGAATGGTGTGGTCGCTGGTATGACAAAGCCCTAATAGAGTCATTACCAAGTCAAATTGATCCCTGTGGGGAAAATGGTGAATTTCACACATTGGTCACGTCTTCGCCATCTTTTCAAGGACATATCGAGTTGACGAAGCGAGATGTAGAATCTGGAGATAGATTCAGCCATCAAAGATACCATGCTAAAGCATTGCCAAAACAAATCTACGCAGTATGATCGCAACGTTTCTGTTCTTTAGGTAAGGCTCGTGCGAGTAGCAAGTAAGAAAAAAGTCCTAGTTTTTGACTCCGGTGTTGGTGGCCTTTCTGTATTCCAAGAGATACATCGCCTATTGCCCCAGCTAGACTACTTATACTTATTCGATAATCAGGCTTACCCTTATGGTGAACTCGATCAGGCTGTACTCGTTTCACGAGTTAACCAACTGGTCTCTTCATTAGTCGAAGAACACCAAGTCGACATTGTTGTCATTGCTTGCAATACGGCGAGCACCATAGTGCTTCCTTCCTTACGCGAAAATTTATCGATTCCCGTTGTTGGTGTTGTCCCTGCGATTAAACCCGCATCGCTATTAGCATCAAAAGGAGTAGGGCTGATCGCCACTCCGGCGACAGTAACACGCCAATATACTCACGAGTTAATACGGGACTTTGCGCAAGGCAAACCAGTTGAGCTGGTGGGATCAACTCGCTTGGTAGATATGGCCGAAGAGAAGTTGCGAGGCAACAGCGTTTCTCTCGACGAACTGACAAATATCCTGCTTCCCCTTCGCGATAAAGTCGATGTTGCGGTGCTCGGTTGTACTCACTTCCCTTTAATCAAAGAGGAGATTCATCAAGCTTTGGGTGGGGACGTTACTTTAATTGATTCAGGCGCAGCGATTGCACGTCGAGTAAAAGCATTGCTATTAAGTGATGAAATTGAGGATACAGAAGAGGGAAGTAAGTCGATTTATGCCAGTGCAACTCCTTGGCAGGAAGATGCACTGAACATTTGTTTAAAGAAGCTAGGTTTTAATCCTGTTCAGGTTTACCACCATCCGGATGTTTAGGATCGTTCGCAATTCTCACTTTTAGCGTTCTCTCCATATATTCCTTTTCATTAAGTTTAGCGATAGCTGGCTTGGCATCTGCCGCAGCCATCACTACAAAACCAAACCCTCTTCTTTTTCCAGTACGCTTATCTTTCATTAAGCGTACTGCATAGACCTGTCCATATTCAGCAAACAAATCGCGAACATGACTCTCATTGGCCTTATAAGGAAGGTTGCCGACATACAGCGTTTTAGTTGAAGGATCAGGCTCCGAAGATTGAAGAACAGGTGTTTTGCTAGAAAATGAAAAAAGAAAAGCAGTAGCGATAACACCAATGAGGAAGCTCAAGGCTGGTGGGATGATGAATTGAGAGAAAATGATTCCCCCAACGATGGCCAGCCCAACACATAAAATCAGATTTTTTTTAGACGTCATTTTAATTACTACACATAGTGATAAAGAGATCGATTGTCCATTAACAGAATAGACACATGAATCTTACGTATATGGTTGGTGTTTTTCCAACCAATTGCTGTGATATGTCTCAAATGTGACGAAGAAATATGCAAATATCGCACTTTTGGCTAATTTGTGACCGGTTGGTTTTTTATTTGCAAAAAACGCTTGTACTAATTTCTCAACCCCCTATACTGCGCATCCACCGACACGGAGTGAGACGAAAGTCACATAGCGAGTCGGGAAGAGAGAAAAAAGAATTTGAAAAAAATGCTTGACTCTCTCACGGTGTAAAGTAAGATACGCACCCCTAACGACGAGCAACTAAGTTGCTGAAAATGTTAGAAAAGCTCTTTAAAAATAAGAACCTATCAATCTGTGTGGGCACTCGTTGATGATAATCC